>JAUZQX010000079.1 GCA_030950765.1 Ghiorsea sp. | reverse complement strand
ATCTTACCTCTACGATCTTCGCCACGAGTTCGAGGTCTTCGACTCTTACGTGACTGACGCAAACAAGCGATTAACTCCTTCCTCAATGCCCCACGAGGTATGGCATAAAGGGCGCGATATATAGTTTCATGGCTCACTTGCATGGTTTTATCATCAGGGTACATGCGTTGGAGTATACCATAAATCTGTTCGGGAGAGTTAAAGTCCTGCAATAACGGCATGACCTCATCCCAAAGCTTACTCTCAGGAATGAGCCGCTTGGGGTTGCGAGCTTGCGATGCATTCCCATGGCGCGTTGTTGAGCACCTACGGAACGGTAGCCTCCAGCAATCGCTGGACGACCTCGTGAGCGTCGCTGTATGCAAGGCTTCTTCCAGCCATTGCGTGCAAGCTCGCGACTGATACAACTTCGCGGACGATTTAGACTAAGCGCTATATCAGCCTGTGATTGACCCAGTTCCAAGCTCACTTGGATCAAACTTCGTTCTGCATTGTTTAAATGTGTGTAATGTTTTCCCATGGCAAAAAGAGCAGGGTCGGGTCTTGCAATGCTACATTACCTGATAAAAGCACTCTAAACCAGGGTTTCTCCTAATATTTCAGAAGCTTTGTGTACTAAGCAGTAATGCGGACATGAAGTCCAAGCCCTTCAATTACCTTGTTGATTGCATCAAATCGTGGCAACTAAGGGGACACAATACTTAATTGTAAAATCAAACCGACGCTCTGAGATGAATATCAAGACCGCGCATAACTTTTAAAATAGTATCATAACGAGGTTTTGCACCTAGTGAAAGCGCCTTATAAAGGCTTTCACGACCAAGCCCTGTTTCACTCGCTAATTTGCTCATACCTTTAGCCTTGGCAATATCACCCAATGCTGCAAGCAGTAAATCAGGGTCACCATCTTCAAGCACTGCAGTCATATACTCTGCAATAGCTTCAGGGCTGGTTAAATGTTCGCTTACATCCCACACTTTGGTTGCTACAACCATATCACTACTCCTATAAATCAGCCGCAAGCACTTTGGCTTTTTCAATGTCGCGTTGCTGCGAAGATTTATCACCGCCAGCCAATAAAATAATCAGACTGCCATTATGGTTAATGTAATAAACGCGATAACCTTTACCAACATCAACACGCAATTCAGGTATACCACCACCTACTGGCTTCACATCACCTGCATTACCTAATGACAACCTACGAACTCTGGCATCAATACGCGACTTTGCCCGCAAATCACGAAGTTTAGCAAACCAATTTGCATAAATATCAGTTTGTCTAACTTCAATCATACATTCTGCTGTATCCGAATAGATACATATGTCAAGACAAAACCAATCATAGTGTATTTACACATACCTTCCTCCATTCCATATCAAAAAAAGCCCACTTTGATTTCTCAAAGTGGGCTTTAATATCACGCTAGTTTTTTGTATTTAATCCGATGCGGTTGCGCTGCATCTTTGCCTAACCTACGCTCTTTATCTTTTTCGTATTCAGCAAAGTTGCCTTCAAACCATTCCACATGCCCTTCATCTTCAAAAGCGAGAATATGAGTAGCAATACGGTCTAAGAACCATCTATCATGCGAGATGACTACGGCGCATCCTGCAAAATCAAGCAGCGCTTCTTCGAGTGCGCGTAATGTTTCCACATCCAAATCATTGGTCGGCTCATCAAGCAACAACACATTGCCGCCCTCTTTCAACATTTTGGCTAAGTGAAGACGATTGCGCTCACCACCTGATAACATAGACACTTTCTTTTGTTGGTCGCCACCTTTGAAGTTAAAACGACCACAATATGCTCGAGAAGGCACTTCGGCTTTGCCTAGCGTGATAAAATCAGAGCCGCCAGAAATTTCTTCCCATACCGTTTTGTTATC
Organism: Ghiorsea sp.; assembly: GCA_030950765.1. Lineage (GTDB taxonomy): Bacteria > Pseudomonadota > Zetaproteobacteria > Mariprofundales > Mariprofundaceae > Ghiorsea. Next base: position 936 of record JAUZQX010000079.1, on the reverse strand, counting down.
ATCCAATGCATCACGCGATTGGTCAACATACGCCAATTGCACTGTCTCACCCACGGTTAAATCACCTGATGTTGGCTGTTCTTCACCTGTAATCATGCGGAATAATGTGGTTTTACCCGCACCATTCGCCCCAATCACACCCACAATACCACCACGCGGCAAATTAAAGTTTAAATCATCATACAACACCCTATCACCATAAGCTTTGCTCACCGTTTCCGCTTTGATGACCACATCACCCAATCGCTCAGCAACAGGGATAAAGATTTGTTTGGTAGCATTGCGCTGCTGCACTTCTTTGCTTGCCAACTCATCAAAGGCTTTAAGGCGCGCTTTGGATTTGGCATGTCTGCCTTTTGTGCCTTGCCGAACCCATTCCAGCTCTTGTTTAATCGCTTTCTGGCGCGAAGATTCTTCTTTGCTCTCTTGGCTTAACCGCGCATCTTTTTGCTCAAGCCATGATGAATAGTTGCCCTCATAAGGAATGCCTTTGCCTCGGTCTAACTCCAAAATCCAACCCGCCACATTATCCAAGAAATACCTATCATGGGTTACTGCAACCACTGTGCCTGTGTAGTCATGCAAAAACCGCTCAAGCCATGCCACAGATTCCGCATCTAAATGGTTGGTTGGTTCATCGAGCAAAATCATATCTGGGTTAGATAATAATAAACGACAAAGGGCAACACGTCTGCGCTCGCCACCCGATAATTTGGATACATCCGCATCCCAAGCAGGCAAACGCAATGCATCGGCTGCAATATCAAGCTTTCTATCCAAATCATGCCCATCTGCGGCATTGATAATGTCTTCAAGCTTGGCTTGTTTTTTGGCTAGCGCATCAAAATCCGCATCAGGCTCTGCATATTGAGCATACACAGCATCTAAATCTGCCAAAGCTTGAATCACTTCGCTCACCGCTTCTTCAACATTGCC
>JAUZQX010000078.1 GCA_030950765.1 Ghiorsea sp. | reverse complement strand
TGGTGTGATGGCTGGAAAAGTATGGCGCATTGGTTTGATGGGTTACGCATCTCGCCAAGATAACGTGCTTAAATGTGTATCGGCTTTGGGTGAAGTATTGGGTCGTGTTGGTGCAAATGTTGACACCAAAAAAGCAATGGCAGCAACGATTGCAGCCTACGGCGAATAAACATGAGCGATTTATTAAAAACACCACTTTTTGATGCGCATGTGGCAGCAGGTGGTAAAATTGTGCCGTTTGCAGGTTATGAATTGCCTGTGCAATATTCTAATCGTGCGCTGAAAGAATATACGGCGGTGCGTGAGGGTGCAGCAGGTATTTTTGACATCACACACATGGGTCAAGTTCGTGTTGAAGGTGTTGATGCGCTCAAATTCTTGCAATATGTGACCACCAATGATGTGTCCAAACTTGTGGATGGACAGGTGCAATATTCTGCGCTTTTGAATGAACAAGGCACATTTATTGACGACATCACAACCTATAAAATCAACGATGAAGCGTATTATCTTTGTATCAATGCAGCGAACCGCCATAAAGACGTAGCGCATTTGTTGAAAGAGGCGGCGAACTTTGATGTAACGGTCACCGACGAATCAGATGAAACCACATTGCTCGCATTGCAAGGTGCAAAAGCACAAGCTGCATTGCAAACGATTGTGGGTTTTGATTTGGAAGCCATTGGTTATTACAAGTTTGCTCGTGGTCAAATTTCCAGTGCGGGCGGCATTGTATCGCGTACGGGCTACACTGGCGAAGATGGTTTCGAGATTTATATTCCGAATAGCATTGCCGTTGATGTATGGAATGCTTTGGTTGAACAAGGTGCTGTGCCGATTGGTTTAGCTGCGCGAGATATGTTACGCACAGAAATGGGTTATGCACTTTATGGTCATGAAATTTCTGATGCAGTGACACCGGTTGAAGCCAAATTGATGTGGATTACCAAAATGGATAAAGGCGACTTTATCGGGAAACAAGCTGTGGAAACACGCAAAGCAGAAGGCGCACAAAAACGCTTGATTGCCTTGAAATTGACAGGTCGCGGCATTCCACGTGAGCATTATAAAGTGTTTGTCGATGGTGTGGAAAGTGGCGAAGTCACTTCAGGTATGCACTCTCCACTTGCAGGTGGTGGCGTGGCAGTAGCGTATGTCAAACCTGAGCATGTGACAGAAGGAAGTTTAACTGTTGAAATACGCGGTAAACAAATCGAAGCAGAGCGCACAAAAACACCATTTGTTCGTTCGAATGTGAGGAGATAATATGTCAGTACCAGCAGATTTAAGATTTACAAAAGAACATGAGTGGGTGCGTATAGAAGGCGATACCGCAACATTCGGCATCTCTGATCATGCCCAAGAAGCATTGGGTGATATTGTGTTTGTTGAACTACCCGAAGTTGGGCGCAGCATTGATGCTGGCGAAGCTTATGGCGTGGTGGAATCAGTGAAAGCCGTGTCCGATGTTTATGCGCCAGTGGCGGGTGAAGTGATTGAAATCAATGAAGCTTTGGAATCTGAGGCGGACTTGGTCAACTCTGATGCTTATGGTGCTGGCTGGATTATCAAGGTGAAAATCAGTGATAATAATGCTGAAACTGAATTGATGAATGCAGACGAGTACACAACCTTTTTAGAAGAATAATTTTTTCACCGCAGAGGACGCAGAGTTACACAGAGTTTTCTTTGTGTCTTTGCGTTCTTGTGGTTTTTAGAGTGAGATAACCATGAGATATTTGCCCCATACCAATACCGATAGACAAGCCATGTTGCAAGATATTGGCGTGAACAATATTGCGGACTTGTTTGCCGATATTCCTAGTGAATTTCATATCAAACTTGGCAGTATGAATTTACCCGATGGTTTGTCAGAAGCGGGTATTGTTCGTAAATTCACCAAGGCTGCTGAAAAGAATAGGCATGCGGGAAATACCCGTTGTTTCTTGGGTGGTGGCACGTATTACCACTTTGTGCCTGCCGTGGTTGATTATGTGATTTCACGGGGTGAGTTTCTCACTGCCTACACACCTTACCAACCAGAAATTGCCCAAGGCACATTGCAAGCTTTGTTTGAATATCAAACCATGATTGCGCGACTGACGGGCATGGAAGTATCCAACGCATCCATGTATGAGGCTGCAACCGCAACGGCAGAAGCAGCATTGATGTCGCGGCGTGTGACCCGTAAAACCAGAGTGGTGATGGCAGGTTCGGTGAACCCACGCTACCGCACGGTGACGGAGAACTATTTATCGCGTCTTGAAGGTGATTTTGTTGAAGTGCCTATGGGCGAGTTTGGCACGGATTTGAGCAAAGTGATTGCTGAAATTGATGACAAAACAGCATGTGTGATTGTGCAATACCCTGATTTTTACGGCTCAGTTTATGATTTGGCACCATTGCGTGAAGCATGTGATGCCCATAAATGTTTGATGGTGGTCGCATTCTCGGATGTGAGCGCGTTTGGTTTGATTGAATCACCAGGTGCTTATGGTGCGGATATTGTGGTGGGTTCTGGTCAGGCATTGGGTATCCCGATGGCATTTGGCGGGCCACATTTGGGCGTATTCACGTGTAAACAAAAGTATTTAAGACAAATGCCAGGGCGTGTGTGTGGTTTGACCACGGATGCTGATGGTAAGCGTGGTTTTGTGCTTACATTATCTACGCGTGAGCAACATATTCGCCGCGAAAAAGCGACATCCAACATCTGCACCAATCAAGGTTTGATGTGTACGGCAGCAGCAACTTATATGGCTTTGATGGGTGATGCAGGCTTAGAAACCATTGCCAAACATTCGGCAGCGGCATTGGCGTTGTTGACTTCAAAACTTCCAAGCAGTGTACAAGCTGCAGGTGGTGCTCATTATAATGAAACCGTATTAACCTTTGAAAGCCAAAGTAAACGTGATGTCTTTATCGCAGAAGCACGCAAGCAAGACATTTTTGCAGGCATTCCCCTTGAAACCATTGAAATGAGTGCCGAGCCGAAACATTTATTGGTTGCAACCACGGAAATGATTGAGGAAGAAGACATCAATGCGCTGATTGCAGCGATGGAGGTGGCGTTATGAGTGCTACAGAAAACAAATACTCCGCTACATCAGGCATTCAGCAAGAAGAACCCTTATTATTTGAACATGCCCATGAAGCACCCGAATCGATTAACCTTCCGGGTGTACATGGCGAAGTGCCTGCTGCGCTCAATGCATTTAAACGCAAAAAAGCAGCGAATATCCCAGGTTTATCCGAGCCAGAAACAGTTCGTCACTTTGTGCGTTTAAGCCAATGGAATCACGGTATTGAAACGGGTTTTTATCCACTTGGTTCGTGTACCATGAAATACAACCCGCGTGTAAATGAGCAAATTGCGCGTTTACCTGGTCTAGCGCATGTGCATCCCGATCAACCTGAAGATTCTGTACAGGGTATGCTTGAATTATTGTTCGAATTGCAAGGCTGGCTCACTGAAATATCAGGTTTTACAGATGTAACCTTACAACCTGCGGCAGGTGCGCACGGTGAATTGGTTGGTTTGATGATGATTCGCAAATGTTTGGATGCCAGAGGCGACCAACATCGCAAGAAAGTGCTTGTGCCTGATTCAGCGCACGGCACCAACCCTGCATCTGCGGCATTGTGCGGTATGTTTACTGTGGAAATGAAGTCGGGTGCGGATGGGCGCATTGATTTAGAAGAATTGAAGAAACATTTGGACGGTGATGTTGCAGCTCTGATGATGACCAACCCGAATACGGCGGGCACATTTGAATCCGATATCAAAGAAATTTGTCAGCTGGTGCATGATGCTGGTGGGCTTGTGTATGGTGATGGGGCAAACTTAAACGCCCTTGTTGGCGTGGCGCGACCTGGTGATATGGGTTTGGATTGTTTGCATATCAATGTACATAAAACATTTTCAACACCGCATGGTGGTGGCGGGCCAGGTGCAGGGCCAGTGGCAGTGAATGACACGCTCAAACCTTTCCTTCCAGTACCGCGTATTGAAAAACATGGTGATACCTACACCATATTGACTGAAGATGAACAATCTGTTGGCACAGTGCTAAGCACATTGGGGCAATCGGGTGTGTATATGCGCGCCAATGCATACATTTCGGCATTTGGTAACAATCATATTCATCAAATTGCCCAAGATGCAGTGCTTAATGCCAACTATGTGTTGAGCAAGCTGAAAAGTGTGTATCACGTGCCGTTTGAAGGTTTGTGTAAACATGAGTGTTTACTGACCGATGAGTGGCAGAATAAACACGGTGTCAAAACCTTGGAT
>JAUZQX010000077.1 GCA_030950765.1 Ghiorsea sp. | reverse complement strand
GTTGTTGAAGCACAGTATGCCGTACAACAAACCCAAGCCGAACTGGATATCAAACAACGTGAATTAAGAACCAGTTTATATAAAAGTTATCTGCATCTAGGACACCTGATTGAACAAGCCAAACACTACCAAAACAAGGTACTCAAGCCTGCAAAGAAGATGTTTAAATTAACCCAAAGTGGTTTTGAAGTCGGTGAACTTAGTGTGCTTACCCTACTTGATGCCTATAACACCTATTTTGATGCACTATCCAACCATAAAATCATGTTAACCCAAGCCTGGCAAGAACTCGCCGCACTGCGTTTATCCGCTGGCATATCTCTCGTTCAACCATCTAAAATAATGTCTACGTTGGAGAAAGAATCATGATTGCAGCTCTGGTACGTTTTTCCTTAATTCAACGCCTGATGCTTTTAATTCTTGCCGTAGCTTTGGCTGCTGGCGGTGTGTGGTCATTCAAAACACTACCCATTGATGCATTTCCTGATATTTCGTCACCGCAAGTTCAAATCATCATTAAAGCACCCGGCTTATCACCTTCTGAGGTGGAAAGTCGTATTACTTTCCCTGTTGAAATGGAAATGCAGGGTTTGCCCAAACAAACCGTACTGCGCTCAATCACCAAGTCGGCATTAAGTATCATCAAAATTGATTTTGAAGATGGTACGGATATTTATTGGGCACGAAACCAAGTCACCGAGCGTTTGAATCAAGTCTGGAGTAAGTTGCCTGTAGGTGTTGATGGTGGTTTAGCCCCGATTACCACCCCATTGGGTGAAATTTATATGTATCGCATTCAGGGTGAGAATTATACCAATAGTGAGTTGCGAACCATTCAAGATTGGACCATTCGTCCGCGTTTACGCACTGTGGATGGTGTTGCCGATGTGAATTCATTGGGCGGTGAAGTTCGTGCTTTTGAAGTCAACCCAAACCCGCAAGCTTTGGTACGTTTTGGTTTAAGTATTGAAGATTTGCAAAAAGCTTTAGAAAACAACAACCGCAATGCTGGTGGTGATCGCATTGAGCGTGACAAAACCATGTTATTACTGCGCACGGTGGGTTTATTACGCACTGAAGAGGATATTAGACGTATTACCGTTACCACACGTAATGGTGTGCCCATCGCGCTTGGTCAGGTAGCAACCGTTAAAATTGGCTCGCTTACCCGTTATGGTGCTGTAACCGCTGATGGTGAAGGCGAAGTGGTGACAGGCCTTGTATTGCTGCGCAAAGGTGCAAACAGCCGCTCTACCATTGAAGGCATCAAAGCGGAAATGGAAGCCTTAAAATCAACATTACCTGAAGGCATTAAAATCATTCCTTTTTATGACCGAAGTGAGCTGGTCTCTGCGGCAGTATTTACGGTGGAAAAAGCACTGGCTGAAGCTGTTATTTTGGTGTTATTGGTATTGATTATTATGTTGGGTAACTTACGCGCAGCGTTAACCGTTGCCATTATTTTACCTCTGGCTGTGCTGTTTACCTTTATCATGATGCGTTTGACTGGCGTGTCTGCCAACTTGATGACTTTAGGTGGGTTAGCCATTGCTATTGGTATATTGGTGGATGCTGCCGTGGTGGTGGTAGAAAACATTCACACCCAACTCAATCGCGCACCCAAAGGGGTAAGTAGGCTGCATATTGTGTATCGCGCTACCGTAGAAGTAGCAACACCTGTGATTAGTGGTGTACTGATTATTATCGTGGTCTTTTTGCCTATTTTTAGTTTAACGGGTTTAGAGGGTAAAATGTTTATGCCATTGGCTGTAACCATCTCCTTTGCCCTTATTGGTTCATTGGTATTATCGTTAACCGTGATTCCCGTCTTTGCCAGCTTCTTGATGCGTGGTGGTGAAGAACATGATGGTTGGTTGCTACATACCTTGAAAAAAATCTATAAACCTATTGTAGATTGGGCACTTCGCTTTCGTTTGACCGCTATTGCTTTAGCAGTCAGTGCTTTGATTGGTGCTATTGCACTGTTCCCCTATATCGGCAAAGAGTTTATGCCCATCATGGATGAAGGTTCAACGGTGATTATTGTAGAGAAATCGTCCGATGTATCACTCAAACATTCATTGGCTATGGATGGCCCTATTCAAAAAGCATTTATGGAAATCCCTGAAGTCACAGGCGTAGTTTCTCGGACAGGTGCGGATGAATTACGCATGGATCCCATGGGTTTATACCAAACGGACAACTTTATTATCACCAAACCCAAAGCTGAGTGGACGATTGACCAAGCCACTTTATTAGAAAAACTTCGCGCGAAGTTGGCGAAGTTCGAAGGTTTGGATATTGCATTCACCCAGCCGATTGATATGCGCGTTTCAGAAATGTTGACTGGTGTGCGCGCTGCCATGGCAATCAAGTTGTATGGTGATGACTTGCACGAACTGGAGCGTTTATCCAAAGAAATTGAAACCATTGTCTCTGAAGTCGATGGCGCAGTGGATATTTTTAGAGGTCGTTTATCAGGACAAACCTATTTGCAAGTTGACATCAAACCAGAAGTCATCGCCAAATATGGTATCAACGCAGAAGACATCAATATGCTGATTGAAACAGCAATCGCAGGACAGGTGGTATCTGAAATTATTGAGGGTAATCGCCGCACTTCTGTGCTGCTGCGTTATGCCAAAGAAGAACGCACATCATTAGCTGATATTCAGGGGCTACTTGTCACCACACCGCGAGGGGCAAAAGTACCCTTGCATGTTTTGGCAAAAATTCATGAGGTTGATGGCCCCGTAGAAATTGCTCGCGAATCAGCACGCCGACAAGTGGTGATTCAAGCCAATGTAGAAGGGCGTGATGTGGTGAGTTTTGTGGAAGATATTCGCCAGCGCATTGAAGAGAATGTGCAATTTCCATCCGGTTATTATGTCACTTTTGGTGGACAATTTGAAAACCAACAACGTGCCGCAGACCGCTTAAGCATGGTTGTACCAGTGGCGATTGTTCTGATTTATTTGATGTTATTTGTTACTTTCGGTTCACTGCGTCAGGCAGGGCTGATTATTCTTAATATCCCGTTTGCCATGATTGGCGGGGTTGTAAGTTTGTATTTATCAGGCTTGTATTTATCCGTGCCCGCCTCGGTTGGTTTTATCACATTGTTTGGTGTTGCCGTGCTTAATGGGGTGGTAATGGTCAGTTTCTTTAACCAGTTGCGCGAGAGTGGACGAACTGTTTTAGAGGCTGTGAAAGAAGGCGCAGAGCGCCGTTTACGCCCTGTGTTGATGACTGCCTTGATTGCCAGCTTAGGGCTTATCCCTCTACTCTTTGCCACAGGGCCAGGTTCTGAGTTACAACAACCTTTGGCAGTGGTGGTGATTGGTGGTTTGTTCACCTCAACATTATTAACCTTAATCCTTTTGCCAACGTTGTATGCCTGGGTCGAAGAGCGTAATGAACAAAAAAATCATCCATCAAAAGAGGATTTGTTATGAAGCAGTTAACATTAATCGTTCGTTCAAGAATTCAACAAGATTTAACCGACCAACTACGCATGATGGAGCAGATACATGGCTTCACCCTTAGCCATGTCGAAGGACATGGCGAACAAGCCGAAGGTGACCCGTTTCTTTCTGCGCGAGATAAAGTCGTAGGCTACACGCCCCGCATCCGTATCGACGTTGTTTTACGCGCCGTAGACTTAGATATTGTGCTGCAAGAGCTTAAAAAAACAATGGGTGAAAGCAAAAATGGAAAAGGAATTTTCTATTGGGTCGCCGCCGTAGACCAAAGTGGGCATTTATAGCCTTACCAAGTAAGCGTTCAATCTGGAACATCAGTTCGAGGTAGAACAACTATGTCTAAAATTGGCAATGCCAAGGTTCGCAAGTCGTTTTTCATGCCTGCTTTAGTCGCCATGAAGTACAATCCAGTGTTCATTGAAATGAGGAAAAGACTTGGCGGACTCAAAGTACAAGTGCAACAGCGATTGAGGTTAAATTGCTGCCATGGGAAAACATTACACACATTTAAACAATGAAGAACGAAGTTTGATCCAAGTGAGTTTGGAACTAGGTCAATCACAGGCTGATATAGCACGTAGTCTAAATCGTCCGCGAAGTTGTATCAGTCGTGAGCTTGTCCGCAATGGCTGGAAGAAGCCTTCTATACAGCGACGCTCACGAGGTCGCCCAGCGATTGCTGGAGGTTACCGTTCAGTAGATGCTCAGCAACGCGCCATGGGCAATGCATCGCAAGCTCGCAA
>JAUZQX010000076.1 GCA_030950765.1 Ghiorsea sp. | reverse complement strand
GTTGAAGCAAACGCGTTATCATGCTTATGTGGATAAAGATTTTGAGGCAGTGATTCAAGCTTGCGCTGCCCCACGCAGGGAAAAAGACGGAACCATGAGCGGCACTTGGATATTGCCTGAGATGATGGAAGCTTATTCGCGTCTTTTTGTATTGGGTTATGCTCACTCTTTTGAAGTATATCATGACAATGAATTGATTGGAGGTTTATATGGGGTGCGACTAGGGCACATATTCTTTGCTGAATCGATGTTTAGCAAACAACGCGATGGCTCAAAGATGGCAATGTTTTATTTATCTGAATGGGCAAAAGCAGAGGGGATTAAATTGATTGACTGTCAGATGCCGGCCCATCATTTGCATAGCTTAGGAGCGGAAGATGTATCACGGGACATATTTCTCGATATGTTAAAACGGCCAGAATGAACTGGGTTCTAACTCGTCTTTACAGTGTTGCAGTTGGGTGTGATACATGCTCGCACGTTTTTTGACTTTTCGTGCCACTTTGACCAGCCACGGTTTCTTCAAATAGGTTTTGCGTCTAAACCCACCATGCCCTTCATGGTAAGCAAGATATTGTTTATATGCATCCCATTTGGATACCCCCAAGGTTTTATAGGTATAATTGCCATACCAACCGATAAAGTCCACAGCATCTTCAAAATCATCACGACTTGCCCGCCAGTTGCCTGTTTTGTCGATATACCAGTCCCAGGTTTCATCTTTAACTTGAGCATAACCATAGGCCGACGATTTGCGTCCCCAAGGTATAAACCATAATAAATAATCTTTCGGAGCTTTGGCTTGGGCAGTAAATCGTGATTCTTGGTGGATAATGGCAAGTTGTACGTGAATAGGTACACCCCACTTTTTAAATGAATCATTGGCAGCTTCGTACCAGTCACTTTTTTCTTTAAAAATGGCGCAGCTATTATCCATGTTTTGTGGTGGTTTTTTCACACAGCCAACAGTGAAAAGAAGCGATAGTATTAAAAAATATTTGAGCCAGTACATAACGCTATTCTTGCACCCAAACGGGGCGTTTGACCATGGTTTTTTCAAATAAAGAGCTTTCCAGGTGTGAATTGAGCCATTTTTGTAGCTTGGGGTAGGCAGATTGATTGAACCAAGCTTTATCTACGGATGCAAATTGACGAACAAAAGGGAAAATAGCGAAATCTGCGAGTGTGGGTTGATTGCCAAATAAAAAGGTAAACTGCGACAACTTGTTTTCTAGTTTGTGAAGGAATAACTCACCTTGTGTACGGTAAAAAGTTTGTGTTTGTTCAGGGAAACGGTCAGCGTATTTGTATCTATCTAACCATGGTTTGAATGTGTTATCATTCTCTTCAATCAAGATGAAAGCCTCTTCTTTGTGCTGTAGCCAGTTTTCGGGGTCAGATTGTTGCAATGCCCAAAGCATGATGTCCAAACTTTCATCAATGATTTCGCCGTTTTCGAGAACCAACACGGGCACAGTGCCTTTGGGGGAAACATCTAACATCGCTTGCGGCTTATTTTTAAGCATAATTTCACGGTATTCAAGCCGCATTTCCACATAAGTTAGCGCCAAACGTGCTCGCATGGCATAAGGACAACGGCGGAAGGTATAAAGAATGGGTTTCATTATATGGGAGTTTATAAATGCAAATGATGTGTTCATCAAGGTCTCATTAAGGATATTATGAAATAGCTTGCGTTAGCCCCCCTGTATTTATTATGCCGTGTTCAAAATAAAGAGGAGGGGGGGGTTATGAATAAATCTGTTTTAGCGACATCTGTATTACTGATGAGCGCACTTACAACGCCTGTAATGGCAGAAGAAGGGCGAGGAAGTATTGGTCTTGCATCAAAGTCGATAAGCATTGCAACGACTTCAGGTTTCACAACAAACACGTTTCAATGGGGCGGTATCGCTTTAGTTGGTGGTTATGATATAACCAATTCTATTTCGTTACATGGTTCATATTATACGTTGACTGAGACGACAGATTCGAATAGTGAAATGAGTGGTTTTGATGCTGATGTGCGCTTTGGTCCTAATGGGCTTGGCTTTACCTATTATGGTTCACTTGGCTACTTTAGTGATACATGGAATTGGTCAACTGGCGGTGTTTCTCAAGATTATAGTGGTGGTACATTTGGTGTTGGTATTGGTTACAATTGGGATAGTGTGAATTTGGATTGGAATATATTGAATATTCGTTCGAAATCAGACTACCCAGCAACGACAGACTTGGTTGGTTCTGGTGCGCTGAGCTTATCTTATCGTTTTTAAGTTGATTTAAATATTTAGCTTTCAAAAGGCAATCTGCTCTGTGCAGGTTGCCTTTTTTTATGTGGTGACTTTAGAGTAGGGCATGATTAAAAAAGCAAAAGATACATTGTTTACGCAAAAAGAGGGTATGCCCTTTGCCTTTGATGCGGAAGTAACACGTGTATTTGAAGATATGATTCAGCGGTCGGTGCCTGGTTATGGCTTGACGTTACAAATGATTGCGGTGATTGCAGGGCTTTATGCTCAGAAAAATAGCAAGCTTTATGACCTTGGTTGCTCTTTGGGGGCATCATCGCTGGCATTGGCGCACGGTATTAAGGTTGAAGGCTGTGAAGTTGTTGGCGTGGATAATTCGGAAGCTATGCTCGCACAATGTCATCGCAATACTAAACAAAGTCCTGTGTCGATTGTATTGCAGCAAGATGATATTCAGAACATGCTAATTGAAGATGCATCGGTAGTGGTGTTGAACTTTACATTACAGTTTATTGCCAAAGAAGAGCGCCAAGCTTTGCTTACGCGTATTTATCAGGGTATGCGGCAGGGTGGGGTATTAATACTCTCGGAAAAGGTTTGTTTTGAGGATGGTTTTGAACAGCAACAGCATATAGCACTGCATGAAGCATTTAAGAAAGCACAGGGTTATTCTGAGTTAGAAGTGAGCCGAAAACGCCAATCTTTAGAAAATGTGTTGATACCAGAGCCTATTTCGGCGCATCATGCGCGCTTGAAAGATGCAGGTTTTGATGAAGTGCAAACATGGTTTCAATGTTTTAACTTTGTTTCTGTGCTGGCATATAAGGTATAAAGAGATGGTGAAATCATGTTTAAACGCATAAGAGAGGATATTCAAACCGCATTCGACCGTGACCCTGCGGCATGCTCAACGTGGACAGTCCTAACATGCTCACCAGGCATGCATGCGATATGGTTTTACCGTGTGGCACACCGTTTATGGAAACTGGACTTGTGCTGGGTAGCGCGGTTTATCATGCATATTGCGCGTTGGTTGACGGGTATTGAAATTCACCCCGGTGCAAGCATTGGTCGCCGCTTCTTTATTGACCATGGGATGGGTATTGTGATTGGTGAGACCACGGAAATTGCTGATGATGTAACCCTTTATCATGGTGTAACGCTTGGGGGTACAACTTGGGTGGCAGAAAAACGACACCCAACACTTGAGGCTGGTGTAGTGGTTGGTGCAGGTGCCAAAGTTTTAGGGCCAATCACGATTGGTGAACAATCTCGGATTGGTTCCAACGCTGTGGTGCTTAAAGAGGTTCCTCCGCATTCAACGGTGGTCGGAATTCCTGGTACTGTTGTGGGTAAAACAGATACCATGCTCGAAGATGGTAAAATCAACCTTGATCATCATTTGATGCCCAACCCTGTGGCAGAAGCGATTAAACATGTATTGCAGATGGTAGATGATGTGAATGCGAGGGTAGATAACTTGCATGAAGGTATGGATAAACCGAGTGCAGCACAGGCTAAACAAGAAAAAGATATTACAAAAGATATAGAAAAAGAACATAAAAAACTGGCGCGTTTTCTGGATGGAGAAGGGATATAAAGTAGGAATACATTGCTGATTTCTGTGTAAGATGAAATTGGCTGATGACTTTATAAATCTTGCCGTTAAAGTGCGCCATCCTTATCGGAGGTATTAGTTACATGGCAACAGTTATTCGCTTACAACGTGGTGGACGCAAGAAACGTCCTTTTTATGCAGTGGTCGTTATGGACTCACGCAAACGTCGTGATGGTGCATTCATTGAGAAAGTAGGGTATTTTGACCCTTGTACAAATCCAGAAGTGATTGAATTGGATATGGAAGCTATCAACAAGTGGACAGGTACAGGTGCGCAAGTATCTGATCGTGTCGCATATCTAATCAAACAAGCTTCTAAAGCTTAACTTGTTATACATCGGCGACATTCTTAACCCACATGGGTTGAAGGGGTCGTTAATCGTATTTTCACATACCCGGCCTGTTGATGCAGTTGCCGGGTATTTGCGTTGGTATATCGGTAAAGATGAATCAAATGTACGGGAATATACGGTTAAAGATTGTCATCAGCATAAAAAACGCATTTTAGCCAAGCTTGAAGGTGTTGATACCATCGAACAGGTGGAACTATTGAAGGGTTTGAAAATATTCGTGCCCGAAGATGAAGTTGAAGTTGATGAAGATGAGTTTCTTTGGCAGGACTTGTTAGGTTGCACGGCGATTGATCAAGATGGTCATAAGCTGGGTGAAGTTACGGCTTTGTATGAATTTGGTGCACAAGATAATTTAGAAATCAAAACCACAGCCGACATGGATAAATCGGGCGAATGGTTATTACCATTTATCGAAGATGTGATTGTGGATGTAGATTTGGATGAAAAAATTATTCAAGTGAATTTACTTGAAGGAATGGACGCATGTTTTACGCCCAAGTCTTAACCTTATTTCCTGAGTTTTTTGACACACCTTTAGCTTGCTCCATCCCCAAACGCGCTATTGCTGATGGCGCTGTGCAGGTGGATTGCATTCAAATCCGTGACTTTGCGACGGATAAACACAAAAAAGTTGATGATGCACCCTATGGTGGTGGTCCTGGCATGTTGATGAAAGCAGAACCTGTGGTGGCTGCTATCGCCGAAGCGAGAAAGCGACAGCCGAATACACATGTGGTCATGCTCACACCTACAGGTAATAAATTTAACCAGGCCAAAGCATTAGAATATATAAACAAAGAAAGCATCACTTTATTATGCGGTCGTTATGAAGGTTTTGATGAGCGCATTGTGGACTATGTGGATGAAGAGTTATCCTTGGGTGATTATGTGCTGTCGGGTGGTGAACCTGCAGCGATGTGTGTATTGGATGCCATGATTCGTCTTTTACCTGATGTGTTGGGTAGTCCTGAATCTGCAGTGCTCGATTCGTTTACAGAAGAGGGTATGGTGGATTGGCCGCATTATACGCGACCAGAAGTTTTTGACGGTAAAGCTGTACCACCTGTATTGTTGAGTGGTAACCATGCTAAAATTGAAGCGTGGCGAAAAGAACAAGCTAGGCTTAGAAGCAAGAAACATAAGGTTAGCAGATAAGTAAGGGGATTGAATATGCATTTAGGTGTGAATATCGACCATATCGCCACATTAAGGCAGGCAAGGCTTACAACTTATCCTTGTCCTATTCAGGCGGCTAAAGATTGTCTAGAGGCAGGGGCTGATGGTATTACGGCACATTTAAGAGAAGACCGCAGGCATATTCAAGATAAAGACATGGAAAATCTTGCTGCCATGGCAAGAGCGGGTGAGTTGCATTTGAATATGGAAATGGCTGCCACAGATGAAATGGTAAGCATTGCGTGTAAACTGAAACCGCAAGCGGTGTGTCTTGTGCCTGAGAGCCGTGAGGAATTGACCACTGAAGGTGGCTTGGATGTTGCAGGTCATTTGGCGCGTATGATAGATGTTGTGGCGCGCCTCAATGACGCAGGTTGTGCTGTGTCCATGTTTATCGACCCAGATGCCAAACAAATTGATGCCAGTAAACAGATTCAAGCTGCTGTGATTGAGTTACATACTGGGCACTATGCGAATTTTGAAGGTGAGAAGCAGCAAGCCGAGCTAAAAAGTATTCAAGATGCCGCAAAATATGCGGATAATTTGGGTTTAATTGTACATGCTGGTCATGGTTTAACTTTAGACAACACAAAACCCATGGTAGAAATATCTGAAATTATCGGTTTGAATATTGGTCATGCCATAGTTGCTGATGCACTCTTTGTGGGAATCAAGCAAGCAACGGCTGATTTTAAGACTTTAATGCAACGCTAAAATAATCCATCTTTGCGGCCTACCTCGAGCATGAAAATAGATGGTTGACACACCAACACTTGGCGATAAAGTTCGCCGCGTCTGAAACGACTATGTCCCCATCGTCTAGTCGGCCTAGGACACCGCCCTTTCACGGCGGCAACAGGGGTTCGAATCCCCTTGGGGATGCCAAATTTAAGCACTTACGAGAGATCGTGAGTGCTTTTTTTATGTTGTTTTTGGCGTAGCTATTGTTTCTGTTTACGACATGCTTCTTGATCTTTGCATGTTTTATCGGTTGTTTATTTTAAAGGTGGTGAGATGGTCGATTATTGGCAGGTCTTGGGTTCAGTAGCGGCATTGATTTTTTCAGTGGGGTTTATTGACCAGCTCCGCGTTACCTGGGTAACAAAAAATGTGGATGGTATTTCACTATTTCAATGGTGCGTGTTTGCTATTGCATCGGGAATATTCACTGCTTATTACGTCCATTTATTGCAATGGTTAATGGTTGCAGTGTCTTTTTTAAGCACGATTTGTTGCTTACTTATCGTGGCAATGATTTTCAAATACCGAAATAGGGACTGATTCTTTTTTAAATGCTTGGCGGACTCAAAGTACAAGTGCAACAGCGATTGAGGTTAAATTGCTGCCATGGCATAACCACCATCTGCAGCATCGACAAAGTGAACTTGGCTTCCCATGCGTTCAAATACCAAACAGGTCATCAAAGCACGGTTGGTGATATGTAACCCATAACAAAACTTACCCTGCTTGTGGAGTTTATTGAGGTATAGCTCAAGTTTCTTACTCTCACCAGAGCTTGCTGCAAAAGTCATGCGTAATATATCATCAAACTTTTCGGCATCGGTGGTATGCATAACTTGGTTTTTGTATTGCCCCCATGAGGAGTCATCTAATTTAGCATCCAACTTCATTAGTAGAATGCCTAGAATATTCATAAGCCATAACTTTTTAGTGAGAACAATGCGTTTGAGACCCTTAGATTTAGCTTTTGCCTCATGGGCAAGTTGAGAAAAAGATAGAGATAGATGTAATATTTTTCTTGAACAGGGTTATGCTGCTGGTAACTACCAATATTTTTTCCCATGTAGTCGAGCAGTTTTTTATAGTCCAAAGGGTTGTCTGCGTAAGC
Organism: Ghiorsea sp.; assembly: GCA_030950765.1. Classification (GTDB taxonomy): domain Bacteria; phylum Pseudomonadota; class Zetaproteobacteria; order Mariprofundales; family Mariprofundaceae; genus Ghiorsea. The sequence goes on along the minus strand of JAUZQX010000076.1, from coordinate 1,280 downwards.
CAATAGGCTGATGGTTTCATCTTTGGGTGAGGGGATGTCCTGCCTGCCAGTGGCATTCTAAGCCACTGAAATCAGCTTCTGGTCTGTTTGTAGACAGTTCATAGCAATAATCAGGGTCGATCTTAATCAAATCATCTGCTTTACTCATGCCGCCACCAAAGAAAATGGCTTGTTTATAGTCCTTGGACACTTCATGTTTGGCGACCAATAAATCAAGACCCTTTTCATTCAGTTCTTTCACTGAAATTGAGCCAATTCTTAAATGTAAATCAAAATCGGTTTCTGATTTTTCTTTGGTGGCAAGTAAAGCAAGTTTAGTTTTCTCTTAGTACACACCTAGCACCAAAATTGATGCGTCATCACCACCAAATACAAAAGGCATTTCAATATCGGGGCAAACATTTAGCACAGCCACAATCGACATCGTGCCAATCATATTCACATCTTTATAGTGCCCATCTTTAATAGCTTGGGCACTACCTTGAATATCGGCTATAAATAAATGCTATGTGGGGTCAAATAGGGTGTAAGTAGCCATGTCGAAGGATGCATTAAAATCTTTGTAGGCTGCTGCTATGTTTTTTCAGAAGTTTATGTTCACTTTTATCCCCTTACACCAAATATATAGGCAGTATCAGGAATAAAAGTGTGTTGTCTCACGCTTTGTTGCGTAAATAGTCCACAATCAAACGTACACCTGCCCCCGTTGCACCACCAACAGGAGAAATATCGGTGCCTTTCATGTTCCAAGCTGTGCCTGCGATGTCCAAATGTGCCCAAGGGATATCATCAACAAAGCGGGATAGGAAACATGCTGCTGTGATGGTGCCAGCTTCTCTGCCGCCTGTGTTTTTAATGTCGGCGATTTTGGAATCAATTTGTTCTTGGTATTCTTCAAACATAGGCATTTCCCACACTCTATCATGGGTCTTTTGCCCTGATGTAATTAGTGCTTGTTTGATGTTGTCGGATGTACCCATGAGACCAGAAGCTTGACCACCTAAGGCAATGACACATGCGCCTGTTAGTGTTGCAAAATCAATGATTTCAGAAGGTTTTTGTTCGGCTGCATAAGCCAATGCATCCGATAAGATGACCCGACCTTCGGCATCGGTATTGAGGATTTCAATGGTTAGCCCTTTATAAGTGGTGATAATATCACCGGGTTTATAAGCTGAGCCACCGAGTAGGTTTTCCGTGGATGGAATCACGCCAAGCAAATTGATGGGTAAATTCATTTCGGTCACAGCTTTGAAAATACCAAGCACTGCCGCAGAACC
>JAUZQX010000075.1 GCA_030950765.1 Ghiorsea sp. | reverse complement strand
TCTGAGTCCAGCACATCACAAACACCACTAATCGAATAAAACAATGAATCTTCATCGGAATCGTCATTAAAAAAGAAACGACAATTCACACCACTGTTTGCCAGTTTATTCTCTGATGTCATACGCAATACATCTGACTGCACATTGATAATATCTCTATCTTTTACTTCAGGTGTACGTAAGGCAATGACAATATGCGCATCTTTTTCAACCGACGTAACCAATGCGCCCAATGAACCTGTAAACAGACCTTCAAAATTAACATCAGGATGATCTTTCTGAAAAACAACAAAATTCACTTGTCTTACTTCACCAGCAAACACCTGATGCGGAATCACCAGCGAACATAAAAAAGAAACTAATAAGAATTGCGAACACCTTTGGAATGGCAACCATCTTTTTTTCATTGTTTTTCTTACCCTTATCATCAAAGCCTTCTTATAAAAGCAACAGTTTCACTTTGTGTTTGATTTATTTTTTGCTGAAGCACGTTTTTCATCAACATTACGTCTTGTCGTGGCATACCAATACCTTCAAGCTGGTTAATATCTCTAAGATTATACACAAGCGCACGCAACTTTGAAATCATCACGCGTAAGCTTTGCATTTTTTGTGATGCTAAATTTTGGTGTGATTCTAAACCCTGTGCCACAGCAGCATTGGCAAATGAAGGTTGAACCCAACTCATACCCAACACAATTAAAATCAATATAAATAACTTGCGCATATCACCACCCTTGTCATTCATTTGAGTGGTATTTTTCTATAGCTATGTGATACAGATATGACACAACATAAAATAAGCGTGAAACATGAGGCTACTTAAAATTATTGATCTGGTCGAATACAAATCCTTTCGATTGCTGTGGTTTGTTTGGTATTTCCATCCACAGTGATTTTCGTGGCAAAAATCGTTGCCCCACGCTCCACAGCTTCAAAACGTTGCGGCAAACGTTTAACCATACGGCGCAACGCACCTTCTGTTTTCATACCAATAATTGAATTGTATGAACCTGTCATACCAATGTCCGATTGAAATGCGGTACCGCTAGCATGAATAACTTCATCACAGGTTGGCACATGGGTATGTGTACCATACACCATACTCACTTGCCCATCCAGATACCAACCCATACCCATTTTTTCACTGGTCACTTCCGCATGTAAATCCACAAGAATCGCATTCACATCATCAGGGATTTCTTCAAGAACTTTATCCGCGGCTTCAAAGGGACAATCCCAAGTGCCCATAAACACTTGCCCAATCAAATTCATTACCGCAACTTTATGTCCATCACGGGTTTCTTGCACAGTCCAACCATTGCCCGGTGCATATTTCGAGAAATTTGCGGGGCGCACAAATCTATCATCTTCTTCGATGTCTTCTAAAAAACTACGTTGATCCCAACAGTGGTTGCCATTGGTAATCACATCCACACCCAAAGTGAACAACTCATCCGCAAGTTTTAGTGTTGTGCCAAAACCTGCGGCAATGTTTTCACCATTGGCGACACAGAAATCAATTTGATGTTCATCCAATAATGTCGGCAAGTGATCACGCAGTGCTCTACGCCCTGCTTTACCCAGCACATCACCAATGATAAGAATGTTTAAACTATTGGACATGAATAATTCCTTTTTCTGTAATAATTGTTGTCAGTGGCACATCATGCTGTTCAACAGGTATATTGGGAAGCTCTTGGCATGAAAAAGCGAAACCAAGCTGAACATCAACATGCTGCGCAAAGGCTGCCAACCAGCGATCAAAGTAACCCTTACCCATACCCAAACGATTACCCTGCCTATCAAAGCCCAATAAAGGGCATACAATCATGCTTTGTTTAGCATTGGGTTGCCATATTTCACCTTGTTTTGGCTCCAAAACGCCAAAAGCACCTTGAACCCATAATGTAGACTTATCCACCCTCACCCATTGCATCGCCATATCTTCCAGCATTCGCGGCACAAAACATTCCATTTCCGTTTGTTGCAATAATGATTCTGTATTCACCTCAAAAGGTAATGCTTTATATACCAACAATTGTTGTACACCCTTGTCTTGTAAATAAGGCAGTAAGTACTGCACAATTTGTGCGGAAAAGTGTTGTTTATCTGCTTTGGAAAGTTGCTGCCGCTTTTGGCTTAAGTATTGGCGCAGCTGTTGTTTTTGACTAGTAACATCAGACATAAAATAAAAAGCATCCCCGCACTGTCGTATCATCAGGAAGTTGTCGAACCCTCAAAGTGAGGGGGGCGAAGCATTGTTGCATTAGGTTCTTTCGCAAGGAAGGACGCACACAACAACAATAGCAATCTCCCAATCGAAACACATAGGCTCAGGCAACTATGTTGTGACTCGATCAGCGCAGGGACACATTAGCTAAACCCTCTGCTTGTGCAACTGCTTGGTCAAGCTTGGATATAAGCTTGTTCATCGCTTGGGGTGAAGCTTGTTGTTGGTTCAACAAATCGTCTGCTAAATTGAGCGCAATCAACGCCATAATTTTACTGGTATCAATAATCGTCCCTGAGTTTTTTAAAGCATCAAACTGCGCTTGCACCAAAGCAGCTGCAGCCTCCACTTTTACAGGGTCATCATCGGTATGAATATTTAACTTTAAACCTGCAAGGCTTACTTCTACGGACTCACTCATATTCGGCTACTCATGGCTGACGGTTTGCATTTTCGCTTGCAAGCACATCAAGCTTCTCAATCGTATGTTCAATACGTGCTTTGGCTTCCAAACGTTTGTTTTCTAAGTTTTGATGTTCAAGCTGTAACTTTTCAATTTGTTCGCGACGTTTACGAAGCTCACCTTCTGCCAACCGTGCCACTTCTCGCAAACGTCTATTCTCCGCAAGAATCTGCTCATGGTTGCGCCGAATCGTTGCCAAGTGTTCGAGCAGTATTGCCGTTTGCTCTTCAACTTTTTTGCTTTGTTCATCTGCGTTCATGTCGTGATTGAAACACTGAATAAACTATAGGTCAATACTCAGTCTTGGTGAGTTTGCTGTATGGTATTACAATGATGACAAACTGCGGCTTCATTGGCAATGCGTTTATGGCAAGTATCACAAGCCTTTTGTTTGAAAAAACGTTTGTACAAATGTAAAATAACCATCACCACAATAATAGCCAAAACCAAACGAATAATCATGTTTCACTCTCTTTGTTTTCTTCTTCTGCCTTGGCTTTCTTTGCCGCCATATGTGACAATACAATACCTACTTCATACAATAACAACATGGGTAGTGCCAACAATGTTTGTGAAATAATGTCGGGGGGTGTAAGGATAGCTGCAAAAATAAACGCCCAAACAATCACATAACGTCGTTTCTCTTTAAGGGCTTGTGTACCCACCAAGTCCATGCGCACCAGTAACATAATAATGATTGGAATTTGGAAACTCATACCAAAAGCAAACAACAACTTTAAGACCAAAGTTAAATACTCTTTAATCGCAGGCATTGCCTGAATCAAATCCGTGGAGAAACCTAAAAAGAACTCAAAGATAAGTGGGAAAACAACATAAAAGGCAAATGCTGCCCCTGAAATCATCAATAACAAACTTGATACAAAATAACCAAGAAATGCTCTTCTTTCATTTTTATACAACCCTGGGGCAACAAATGCCCAAAGTTGATAAAATGTAATCGGAGCCGTGGCAAATAGGCTAAGCACCAAGGCAATTTTTAAATAGGTGAAAAATACATCAGGTGCATTCAAAAATATCAACGGTGTGCCTGGTGGCAGTGCCGCACGAATAGGGGCTGAAATAAACTCAAAAACAATTTCTGAAAAGTTCATCAAGACCAAGACACCAAAAATATAGGCCAAAATAGCAATCATAAGGCGCTTTTTAAGCTCCTTAAGGTGTGTCATTAATGGTGTTGCATCTGGGGTTTGATCAGTCACTTATCTTTCTTCTCTGGCTTGGTGTCATGCGTTACAGGTGGTTGCACAGCTATTTCCACTTCTTCTTTCACCTGCGACACTTCAGATGTTGCCGCCTGAACACTTGTCTCCATTTCTTCTTTTACTTGCTGCAAAGGTTGCGCCAAATGCTGTTTTTCTTGATCCAACTGCATTTTAAGATTGTTTAACCACATCCGACCTTCACGCACGATTTTAGCAACTTGACTCAAAAACGAAGGAAGACGCTCAGGGCCAAGCACCAAAAATCCAACTATGCCAATAAGAATCAACTCTATCATCCCAATATCAGGCATGTATTATTTCTCCGCTCAGTAAACGCAACATCTTAGGATGATTTTTCATCCTTTTTCTTTTCAGCCGAAGGCACTTCAGCATCAATAATTTTATCTTCATCCTTTTTATCTTTATCATCCATAGAGATATTGGTTCTAAAACTTTTAATGCCCTTGGCAAGACCTTCACCCAAAGCTGGTAGCTTCTTCGCACCAAACAACACCATGACAATCACCAATATTAAGATTAATTCCGTTGTTCCTAAACCAAACATAATACCCGCCTCTTCATTCTTTCATTTCTGCAAACTTACACGTTCGCAAGGCTAAGGCAAGCAACACAAAGCCACATTATACTTCCTGTTACTTTTGCAAAGCCTTAGCAAAAGCAGCAGCAAAAGCATTGTCAGCCTGTGTTTTACCACGTCCCTTTGCGTCTTTTTTCTGGTTTTTTTGCTTTAATTTTCGTTGTACTTGCTTGGACACACTTGGCTCTTGTGTTTGCCTTACTTTCTTGTCATTTTTAACTGTTTCACCCGTTGCTTTCCCATCCGAGCGCATACTTAATGAAATACGTCGTCTTTTGATGTCCACTTCACTCACTTTAACCGTGACAACCTGCCCTGTTTTCACCACCTTACGTGGATCATCGACAAACTGATCAGCCAAGGCTGAAATATGCACCAAGCCATCTTGATGCACACCAACATCTACAAATGCGCCAAAGTTGGTTACATTGCTTACCACGCCCTCAAGCTGCATACCGACTCGCAAATCCCGAATATCATTCACACCAGATTTGAATGTTGCTGTTTTAAAGCTTGGCCGCGGGTCACGCCCTGGTTTTTCCAACTCAGCCAGTACATCACGCACTGTCTGCTCACCAAAGTCGCCCTGTGCTAAAGCAGCAACATTAACATCTTGGCTTAGATTCTCTTGACCCACAGCTTTCTTCAAATCTAAGGATAACTGCGACAAAATAGCTTCTACCAAAGCATAGGCTTCTGGATGCACGGCTGAAGCATCCAAAGGGTTGTCGCCATTAAGAATACGCAAAAAACCTGCCGCCTGCTCAAATGTTTTAGCACCCAAACCTTTAATCGACTTCAATGCATTACGGTTCGAAAATGCACCCTTTACATCGCGTTCTTTAACGATTTCTGCGGCTACTTTTTTATTTAAACCCGACACATACGCCAGCAATTCAACCGATGCCGTGTTCACATCCACACCCACAGCATTCACACAATCTTCAACCACCCCTGTCAAAGCCCCATCCAAACTCGATTGATTTATATCATGTTGATATTGACCTACACCAATCGCTTTAGGCTCAATTTTCACCAATTCTGCGAGAGGGTCTTGTAAGCGACGGGCTATCGAGACCGCGCCGCGCAAAGAAACATCAATATTTGGAAACTCTTTTGAGGCAAGCTCAGAAGCAGAATAAATGGATGCCCCTGCCTCCGAAACTATCACCGAGGTCAACTTAAATTGCGGGTATGTTTCTATCAGCTCTGCAACTAACTTTTCCGTTTCTCGTGAGCCTGTGCCATTGCCAATCGCAACAAGCTCAGGTTTATGTTTATCGACCAATACCGCCAGTGCAGCAAGCGACTCTTGCCAACGATTTTTAGGTTGATGCGGATAAATCACGGCAGTTTCTAGCAATTTACCCTGCTGGTCGATCACCGCAACTTTCACACCTGTACGAATGCCGGGGTCTAATCCCAGCACTGCTTTGTGCCCAGCAGGTGCTGCAAGCAGTAAGTCTCGAATATTCTCACCAAATACTTTGACTGCCTCTTCTTCTGCACGCTGACGCAAATCCTGGAAGAAGTCTGTTTGAAAACGTTTGCGGATTTTCTGCCATGCCAAATCTGCCGTCCTTTGTAAAAAAGTATATGCAGCATGTTTTGGATGCAGTTGGAAATACACACTTAACATATCAACAAGAGCACTGCTATCTTCTTCAATATTTTCCAGTAATTTCAAACGTAAAAAACCTTCTTGTTGCCCACGGAATAAAGCCAAGGCTCGGTGAGAAGGAATATTTTTGTATAATTCTGTATAACTAAAATAGTCGGTAAACTTAACGGCTTCTTCTTGTTTCTTTTTGACCACACGGCTACACACCACTGCATTTTTCTGCAAATACTTACGTAGTTTTCCAAGTAGCAATGCATCTTCGCTAAACTGCTCAACAAGAATATCCTGCGCACCTTGCAGCGCATCTTGCACACTATCAATACCCAGCTCATGGTTTACAAAAGCTTGAGCATGCTGCTCAGGGTTTTGTTCCTGCGTGGACAACAAAAGCCCAGCCAATGGTTGCAACCCTGCCTCTTTAGCCACACTCGCTTTGCTACGTCGCTTGGGTTTATAGGGTAAATACAAATCTTCTAGCTGTGTTAAAGATACTGCAGCCAAGATTTTATCTTGTAATTGCGGGGTTAGTAAATTTTGTTTTTTTATGCTTTTAAGAATACTTTGTTGTCGCGCTGTAAAATCACGCAACTGCCCCAAACGTTTTTCCAATGCACGCAACTGGATATCATCCAAGTTACCCGTCATTTCTTTACGATACCGTGAAATAAACGGCACGGTTGCACCTTCATCTAACAAAGATACTGCCGCTTTGACTTGTTTGGGCTGAACGCCCAGTTCTTGTGCTATGATTTCAATGATTTGCATACTTGTCCCAGCATTGTTTTACAATTTTGGGGGCAAGATAACATGAAATTCAGTCAGCGCACTGACAATTTAAGTCAGGCTTAAATATCTAAACTATGAATGTAGTCCTTAAACAAATGACCGTACTTAGGATGTCTTAAACCCAAGCTCAAGTTTGCAATAAGAAAACCCAAAGGATTACCCGCATCAAAACGCTCCGCATCAACCACCAAGCCATAAACAGGCTCAACTTTTGCCAAAGCATCCATAGCATCGGTGAGCTGCAATTCACCACCCACACCCACTTCACCCTGCTTTAAGAAATCAAACAGCCGTGGTGTAAACACATAACGTCCAATCATAGCCAAGTCTGAAGGCGCATCTTCAACAGCAGGTTTTTCGACTAAACCATTTAATCGGTACAAACCATTTTCTTCCAATTCAACTTGCGCGATACCATAGCGCGATACTTCTTCCTTAGGCACACGCGCCATAGCCACCACAGAAAAACCCGTCTTTTCATGCGCTTCACGAAGCTGCTGCATCACAGGCACTTGTGAAATCATCAGCTCATCCGCCAAGGATACACCAAAAACTTCGTCACCCACCCAAGGCTCCGCACATAACACAGCATGCCCCAAACCCTTGGCAACCTTTTGTCTGATATAGGCAATGGTCGCCATCTGTGCCACACGAGAAACTTCTCGGTACAATTCATCTTTACCTGATGCGTGGAGATTCGCTTCTAATTCTGCAGAAACATCAAAATGGTCTTCAATGGCATGTTTACCCCGCCCTGTAATCATAATAATATCGTTCAAACCTGCAGCTAGTGCCTCTTCAACCCCATATTGAATCATGGGTTTATCCACCACAGTCAACATTTCTTTAGGCGTTGCCTTGGTTGCGGGCAAGAAACGCGTACCCATTCCTGCTGCTGGAAAAACTATTTTTCTCATTCTATACCCCAAAACTTATTACCCTATTACATGCCTTTCATATTTGAACTTTAAACTTACTATACAAACACCTTCAACTGAAACGTAGCTGCAAGCCCACCGCTATTCCTAAGCCTTATGTAATAGTTGATAAATGGTAGCGTGTAAAACATCAAAATCTATAGGTTTGGTTAATATTTGACTTTGTGTGGGTATGCCGCCTGATTTTAGCACATTATTTTTATCATAACCCGTCATCAAAATTACAGGTACTTGAGCTTTTATAGCCCGCAAAGCTTGCACAAGCTGAATACCACCCAATTTAGGCATCACAACATCAACCATGACCAACGCAATATCCTTGTAATGCTCTTTAAATATAGCCAACGCTTGCTCACCATCACAGGCTTGAAAAACCTTATAACCCATTGTTTCCAACACCTCGGCTGCAGCTTGGCGCACCTCAACTTCATCATCAGCCAATAAAATAACTTCGCCATTGGCCGCAGTCATTTCCATTTTCGGCTGTGTACGCTTTTTATCTTTACTGGATTTGATGATAGGCAAATACACATGAAAAGCTGCCCCTTCACCTTGTTTGCTTTCTACCTCAACAACACCATGGTGACTCAGGATTGCACCATACACCATAGACAAACCCAGCCCCGTGCCCTTATCAACTTCTTTGGTTGTAAAAAACGGATCAAAAATATGTTTCACGTCTTCTTCAGCAATGCCATAACCATTGTCTTGTACGCACAAATGAACCAATCTATCAACATCAGCAAACCCATGTTTTTGCTTAAAGTTTTCACTTGGTGTATAGGTGTGAAGTGATACAGAAATGATTGGTTCAGGCATATCTTCCACTGCATCTCGGGCATTGTTTAACAAGTTCATCAACACCTGCTGTAGCTGGCTAGAATCTGCGTAAACCATCATCGGTTCATTTTCAATGTCATGTTTCACATCAATATTCTCAGGAATTGTTACTTTCGCCAATTGCAAAGACTCTTGCACAAATGCCTGCATGGAAAGCGCTTCCTTTTGCACCACACCTTTGCGTGAAAAGCTTAATAGTTGTGCAATCATGGTAGCTGCTTTATCACTTAACCCTTCAATTCGCTCAACTTTCGCAACAGCGGCAGTGACATCCCCCTGCAACATACTCCTTTTTGCCAAATACATATTACCAGTCATCGCAGCTAAAATATTATTAAAATCATGGGCTATACCGCCGACCAAAGTACCAATCGCTTCCATTTTTTGTGCTTGATGAAATTGTGCTTCTAAATCTTTGACATCCGTAACATCACGTGAAATACCAATCAAACCAAGCAATTCCCCTTGTGCATTACGATAGGGTGACTTTAGGGTATCAAACAGCCCTTTACGACCATCAGGATAAGCCACCCAAGTCTCACTCCTTAAACTCTCAGCTTGTGTAAATATACGTTTATCGTGCTCAATAAACTGTCTGGCTTGCGCCGATTCAAAAAAGTCAAAATCAGTACACCCCACCACATCAGCTTCCGAATCTTTACCTACCAAAATACAAAACGCATGATTACAACCAAGGTACACACCCTTGGTATCTTTTAAAAACACAAGGTCAGGCACCGATTCTAAAATATTACTTAACAAAATATTCGTTTGTTTCAAGTTAGATTGTGAACTACGCAATGCTGCATACATGGATGATAATGACGCAGCCAAATGAACAATCTCTTTTGTACCTAGCACTTCTAATGTCGCTTCAGGTTTACCTTGCTCAATATCTCGAATAAAACGCATGCTGGCAGCCAATGGTTGCGTAACGAGCTTTCTTAGAAAGACAAAAAACAATAAGGCAATCAACGCAAGCACAGCAGCAAAGTAAATCAGTTGTTGCTGTTGTTTTTGCTTCAGCATCACAGCTTGTTTTTGAAAGGTAAATTTACCAATCATCAAACCTTGCCCAAGATTTTTTCTTTGAAAAGATGCTGACATATCAATCGGGTAATAAATATAACCTTCCGCATTTTCTGTATCGAGATAAGATAATACCTTATGATTTTCCAAAGCTTGACTGAAACTTAAATGTTTGAAATCAGGAATCACATCTTTTGCTTGCTTACCCAGCCATGCATACCGCGTTGAATTAATAATCTTCCCAGACTTGTCCACTACACTAAGGTGCACTAATGTTTCACTGGCAGCCGCAACCGCAACAAAACGCTGGGCTGATTTCAGATTGTCTTGCCGTAAATCTCGCACAACCTCTAAAGACAGATTGGAAACCTGCTCTTGAAACAAACGCTGATTCACCTCTGCGAGTTGCTGTTGTGCACCGACATATAAAGATGAAATGACAAACCACCCCACAGGAAAAACCAGCAAAATAAATAAAAAGGAAACAACCTGCCCTAAACTAAACCTTTGCAACATCATAAGTTCACACGCATCACAAAAGATTTATCTTGAATATGAGCAAACGACATTTCCCTATGCAACATATTTTCATGTTTCATAAAATCATAAACCTTATGCACATGACGCTCAAATTTGGATGGTGATCCTGAAAAGTATGCAATATTTTCTGATAAACTGGGTAAAACTAAGCCTTGATATGTTTGCTGTAAGTCATGGGATGTCATTTGTAAACGCGGTGCCATCAACTGCAAACTTTTTTTCGCATATTGTGTCATATATGAACGCGCCTTAGCATAAGCTTGCACCAATTGAAAAATATTCTCTCTTTGTTTCTCCAATTGATCCGTACGCACCGCCAACACATCAACAATTAAATCAGGAACCTCACTGCTATCAAATAAAACATGTGCCCCATGTTGCTCAAGTCTACTTTTAATCGGTTCAAAAGTGACCACCGCATCAACTTGACCACTTGTATATGCTGTCTCTTGTTCGTCAGCGGGCAAATACACCACTTGAACATCATCACCTTCAAGCTTCGCCTGATTTAAAGCGGCATGAAACAACAGTGCACCAACACCTGTCGTCTCTACCCCAACCCTATGGTCTCGGATATCTGCCAAATTTTTTAGTGTAGGGTTAGCCAGCAAAACATCTGCCCCATTTGAAAAATCAAATACCAATACAATCGTCAGTTCTGTACCTAAATTGATAACATGGAGTGCTTCATCCAAGGTTAATGCCGCGGCATCCAAACGCCCCGCGCGAAGCAAGGCGATAGACTCGGTATTTGAGGGCAGTTCAACCAGCTTCACCTGCTTTTGCGGCAAGTAACCTAAGTCTCTCGCTAAAACAACAGGTTCATAACCTGGCCATTGGTTTACGCCTACTTTCAATAACTCAGGAGGTTCAACCGTACAAGCGGTGAACAAAAACAATGACATAAAAGCAAAAAACTTCGCGTATGCAAAATGTTTCATTCGCCCTCCCTAGCTGAACGTAATCACAATCATCTTTAATCCAACCCCTTCGGCGAAACAATGAAGCAAACACATGCTACGTCAAGAAAATCGATGTTTACATCAACTCCTCACGAATGACTTGGCATAACTGCTCAATGGTGAAAGGCTTTTGTAAGCGGCGTATCGAATCAAGTTCTTTTGCATCTTGGGTTAACCAACGCCCTGTTGTGCCATTCTTTTCATAAGCTGTGGCAAAAAATATTTTGGCTTGTTTATCCATCATTAAAATATGCTTAGTTGCTTTCACACCATCCATTTTAGGCATCATACTATCCATCATCACCAAATCAATTTGTGCTTTTTTTTGTGCGTATATTTTAATCGCTTCAAGACCATCTTCTGCCAAAAGAATTTTATAATTTAAGTTTTCCAGCGCACTTTGGTGTGCAAGCCTAAGGGCTTTATCATCATCAACAATCAGGATTGTTTCCCCGTTACCGATTAAGCTTTTATAATGAACATCATGTTTCTGTTTTTCTTTTTCATTCGTTTCTAATGGTAAATATACATGAAAAGATGTGCCTTGGTGAGGATTACTTTCTACTTCAATCATACCCCCATGCGATTTAATTGCGCCATAACACATCGCCAAGCCTAACCCTGTACCCTTACCTTGTTCTTTGGTGGTAAAAAAGGGTTCAAAAATATGCACGAGATTTTGTTGAGATATACCCTCACCATTATCTTGAAAACATAAATACAACCACCGCCCTTCCAAGCTAGGATGATTCGTACGCAAGTGTTTTGCTTCCTCCAGTGTTTTAAGTGTTACCCTAATTTGCGGTTCTTGTGTCGTAGAAAGAGCATCTTTTGCATTATTTAACAGGTTTAAAAAAACTTGCTGTAACTGGGTTGCGCTACCAGAAATAGGCAATGGTAATTGCGTCAAATCCTTTTCTATCTTAATTCTTGAAGACAAGGATATCACACCTAATTTTAATGCCTCATTGATAAAAGAACCCATATCAAAGTGTTTCTTTTCCACCTCATCTTTGCGTGCAAATGTTAAAAGCTGTTTGCTCATCTCTGAAGCATGAAATACAAGTTTCTCTACATCATCGAGTTTATCCTGCACCAATGCATTGCCTTTAATTTCTCGCTGAATAAAAAATAAATTCGCACTAATGCCTGACATAACATTACTAAAGTCATGTGCCAACCCACCAACCAATGTGCCCAATGCTTCCATTTTTTGTGCTTGGAAAAACTTTTGTTCTGTTTCTCTCAAGTCCTGATTGGTGGATTTATGACTTTCTATCTCTTGTGCAAGTTGTCGGTTGCTTTCTTTAAGTTCAACCATTCTTTTTTCAATTTCTTGCTCTAAATGACTCAGTGTATGACTTAGTTTTTCACGCACTTCTAATAAACTCTCATTTTTACCTTCCAGTTCATTTTGCTGCGAACTCCGCAAAGCTTCAAACACCAAACCAACAATCACATAAAACACAAAAGCCACGAAAAAAATAATTGTTTCTTCGGCTGTATAAGGCGTATACAGCTTATCCATATAGTCAAAGACCTTGATAACAATCACACCAAACAAAAACAAGGAAATCCACCACAAACCACGGTAAATACCTGCAACTGCAAATATCATAAACGGGAAAAAAGGAATCCAGTAAATAGCAGTCTTAGCAATACCACCATCGATAAGAAAAAACCAAAAAAGAATACATGTTCCTGTTACTACAGCTATTTCTTTAAACCGTTGATTCGCCACCTTGAAGAAATCAAAGAGTGCAAACGCGTATACAATAGACAAAACACCTTGAATAGCTGCCATGACATACTGCCCTAAAAAAATATGCACAAAAAAGAAGATACCCAAAATGACCGTGGCAAACCCTAGCATTACATGGGTTAATGTACGGTGATATACTTGTTCTTTATGTCCATGTCTGAGGTGTTCCCCAAGGATGGAAAGTAAATTCATAATGCCTCTGTGTCTTAAAAATCAATCAACTATTTCATTATAGTTGATGCGATTCAAACCAGCTAGTACCAATGCCAATATCTGCAATCAGGGGTACATCAAGCACAACTGCTGCTTCCATCACTTCTTTGAGCAACGCTGATACTCGGTCTACATCGGAGTCGGCACATTCCACAATCAGTTCATCATGCACTTGCATAATCAATCGTGCTTGTGGAAACTCGCGAAGCAAACGTGGTTGTAAATTGACCATGGCAACCTTGATAATATCAGCCGCCGAACCTTGCAGTGGAGCATTGATCGCAGTGCGCTCGGCATAGGCTTTTTGCATACCATTGCTGCTGTTAATATCAGACACTTGCACCCTGTGCCCCAACACTGTTTCCACATAACCCTGCTGTCGCGCCCTTTCCAGTGTTTCATCCATAAAGGTTTGCACGGTGGGGTATTGGGCAAAATAAGCTTCGATAAATGCCTTGGCATCGCCTCGGCTCACACCCAACTGTTTTGCCAGTCCAAATGCACTCATACCATACAAAATGCCGAAGTTGACTGCTTTGGCTTGCCTTCTTTGCTCGCCACTGACTTCTTGCAACGGGATTTGGTTCACAGATGCCGCAGTCGCCGCATGAATATCCAAACCATCAGCAAAGGCTTGTTTTAAATTGGCATCGCCTGAAAAGTGCGCCATCAAACGCAATTCAATTTGCGAATAATCCGCCGCAATCAGTTGGTTCCCTTCTTCTGCTACAAAGGCTTTACGAATTTCGCGCCCTTCTTCACTGCGAATCGGTATATTTTGTAGGTTGGGGTTGGTTGAAGACAAACGACCTGTGGTGGTCACCGCTTGGTTGTATGAAGTGTGAACACGCCCTGTTTTTTTATTAATCATCTTCTGCAAAGCATCGGTATATGTCGATTTTAGCTTGGATAAGCTACGCACTTCTAAAATCAAGCGTGGCACTTCGTGTTCAGCAGCCAATTTTTCCAACACTTCTTGTCCTGTTGCCCATTGCCCAGACTTGGTTTTTTTGCCGCCTTCAATGCCTAAAGTTTCAAACAACAATACACCCAGCTGCTTGGGTGATTGGATATTAAATTCCTGTCCTGCTGCTGCAAAAATCTTGGTCTGTAACGCATCAATACGCTCACCAAACTTGGTTGAAAGCGTGTGTAATTGTGCCACATCAATGTATGCACCATCCCACTCCATATCCGCAAGCACAAACGATAAGGGGAGTTCAATATTATCATGGCGTTTGATATGTTCGCCCAACTTGTCTTGAAATGTATGACAAAGTCGAAGTGTTACTTCCGCATCTTCTGCCGCATATTTCGCCGCTTCTTCAATACCAATCAAATCAAACGTGATTTGCTTAACGCCTTTGCCCGCAATGGATTCAAAAGAAACACATTCATGCCCTAAATATTTGAGCGCAAGTTTATCCATGCTTACAGCTTGCCCAGCTTCAAGTACATACGCCATCAACATGGTGTCGTACTTCACACCTTGAAGTGCAATACCTTCATTGCGCAAAATTTGCCTGTCATATTTATTGTTCTGTAAACATTTGGCTTTATTTTTATCCTCCAAGATGGGTTTCAAAGCCGAAAGCACACTTTCTTTGTCCAACTGCTTGGGTACTTCACTCAATAAATCCATGCCACGATGCGCAACAGGCACATAATAACCTTCCCCAGCCTTCACAGAAAAAGATAAACCCACCAAATCAGCATCATGAATGTTTAACGATGTGGTCTCCGTATCCACAGCTATCAAGTCGGCAGCATTTAAAACACCTAACAAGTCTGCCAATTTGGCTTCATCATCCACAATATATGTGACTAGTGGTTTTTGCTCAGCAAACACTTCTTCGACTTCATTGCTCTCATCATCAGCCGATGCAACGACAGAAGCTGTCACCACCGCATCACCATCCAAAAACTCAGCGGTTAAACGTTTAAACTCCAACTCAGCAAACACTTTCGCTAAAGCTTCACTGTTGGGCTTTTGCACTTTTAAATCATCAAGTGTTAATGGTAATGGCGTTTGTTCATCCAATGCCACAAGCTCATACGACAACCGTGCATCATCAGCAAATTCAATCAAATTTTCCCTGCGTTTGTTTTGTTTGATTTCATGGGCATGGCTTAAAATAGCTTCCAAATCACCATAGGTATT
>JAUZQX010000074.1 GCA_030950765.1 Ghiorsea sp. | reverse complement strand
AAATACTGTGTTAATGTACCGCATGGTCTGGATTCTCCGATCGTTTGATTTGCTGTCTTAATAACTACAAATCTAACATATTCCTTGGGAATTCAGACCTTTTTTTATGACCCTACTGATTTTCGTCGGACAGTAGTGATGGTTTGTATTGGTAAGTATTAAGTTATCGGTTTTGGGCGCTGTCGGTGTCGATTTCTGGTGGGCAGCACACCTCTGGTTACTGCCTGCTGCAACAATTGGACATATTGTTGGTTTAAAACTTCATGATCACTTGATGTCCAGCAATGCGGCACAGTTCAAACAAGTGATTGGTGCTGTCCTTATTGTTGTTTGTTTAATCGGATTGTTTAGGCTAAATTAAAACTTCAAGATTAAACTCGAAAGGGTTTGCCCTATCGCCAAACTTGATATGATATGTGCCAACTTCTAGCTGCTTGATAGCGGGATTATTGCTGTTATACACCATTTCTTCATCATCAATTTCACAATAATCACCATATTCGACTACACGAAGCTGTAAACCACCCTCTTTTCTTGCCTCTAAAATAATATGTTCATCATTAATACGCAAACTACAACCCGTGAGCCGCACATCAATACGTTTAGGATCCTGAAAAAGGTCTGTTACTGTTTGCGGTGCTCGGTAAGCACCAAAAACCCATGGCAAGCGCCCCACCATCTTGGTTTGATTGCATAAGGCTGTTTTTGCATTGGCATTGATACCTTCAAGCTTAGCAAACGGGATAAAAGTATCGTCTAGTTCATCATGTTCTTCTTCAATTAAAGCACTTTGTAAGCGTGAAAATAACGCGGCTAGCAATGGTGTTAAGCTGCCACCAGGTTTATTCACAAGGCGAATAAGTGTGCCTCGGTCAATAACATCTACCTCACCATCTGTTAGCGCAGTTACTGTTGCTGTGCGTTGCCCAGCAAGCCCTGCCAAGCCTAATTCACCAACAATTTCACCAGCTTGCAGTGTATTTGTTACAATCCTACCATCTTTGAGCACACGACGAACTTCCAGCCAACCCGAGGTAATTAAATAAGCAGCAGTATCTCTATCCCCTTGCCCAATCAGGATGTCTCCTTCCTTAAATTTCATTGTTGCAGCCATAACATACCCCACTATTTCACACACATCATCATTATCCAAGACGCTGACGATGTGATAACTATCATACTATGCCTTAAAGCATTATAGACAATCACCGCAGCTCTATCTACCTTTAAACCAAACCTGCCCTATAAACGCATACTTGGAGACAAATAATGAAGCACTTCCAAGCTATACTTTTTACCCTCATGTTATGCTTTTTTTCATCCACAAGTTTTGCTGCCAACCTGAATATTGAAACAACAGAGCCTGCAATTGCTCGTTTATTGGGTGATGTTAAAGTATTACGCGATAACAAGTATATGCGTGCAACATACGGCATGGCATTGCAAAAAGGTGATACCATTTACACAGGTCGCCGTGGTAAAGTGTATATTGATTTCCCAGACAATAGCCGTGTGAAACTTGGCTCAAGAGCTCGCTTTAAAATGAGTAGCTGGGGCAAAAAAGATGCTATTTTCACATCATCACTCAAAATTTTTCAAGGTGCTTTTCGTTATACTGCGGGACTTATTCGAGGGTTTAGTGCAAGGCAAACCACAGTAAGCACCCGCACAGCCGTGCTTGGTGTTCGCGGCACAGATTTCTGGGGGCGTGTTAAGAATGATACAACGTTCTTTTTATTGATTGAAGGTGAAGTATCTCTTTCTCCTATTGATGGTGAAAAAGTCACGTATAATCAATCACTTCATGCTGTAAACATTGCCCCGAAATCAATATCAACACCGCAACTACTATCCATGGATGTTATTACCCCTTTAGCAATGGAAACAGAAATTAACCACTGATATTAGCCCTTGACAAAACAAGGTCTTTTAACCACAATGCATAACAGGTCTTTTATGTCTTATTAACTTGGAGCTACCCCTATGCTGGAGCCTGTTGAACTTAAAGATTTTTTTATTGTTTTCTTTTCTGGAGCGATGGTGATTATGGCAGGTGCATTGTATGCCCTGCTTTTTGCATGGTCTAGGTTACAATCCAAACCTTGGATGATGACCCTAGCTTATCTTTCATACATTGTTTTATTTATATCTGTGATGGCGCTTGGATCTGCTGCCCACCTTACTGGTTTTTGGTGGTGGCTGGTGATAACAATGCTTATTGGTTATTTACTTGCACCACATGGCATTTGGAAACTGTGTGAAGCGACTCATATTGACGAAGTACCAAACAAGGTGCAGCCCACCCTACCCCCTTCTTAATTTTACTTTTAATTATACCAAAGAGGAAAGGAGGAAATATGAACGATAATATACCTTGGTGGTCCAGTGAAACCTTTTGGAAGAAGACCGCGATTTGGGTAACAGGTTTTATGTTTGTTGTGCTTGTTGTCTTAACACTGGACACGCTGCCTAAAATATCAGTCGGCAGTGAACGCGTACCCGCTTACTCAGTCATCAATAAACACATTGATTATGTATTTAATGATGAGAGAAACATCCAAGTTCCCGTGATTGGTGAAAATGCACCATTATTTGGTAAGATGTTAACAGAAGAAGAAGCTGAAGCTTTGGTCACACACGGTAAAAAGATTACCCAAGGGCGCAATTGCATGGGCTGTCATACTTTGCTGGGTAATGGCTCGTATTTTGCGCCTGATTTAACCAAAGCATGGCTTGACCCTGCGTGGAGCTCTGAACCGGAGCGAGAGCAGTATATGATTGATTTCTTGATGAACCCCGAAGAAAACGCACGTTCATTTGGTTCAGGTCGTGTCATGCCTGACTTGAATATCACCGAGAAAGAAGCCAAAGCTGTGATTGCATTTCTCAAGTGGATGTCCTCCATTGATACCAATGGGTTTCCATACAACTTTACCGTTCTTGATAGGGAGGAATAAGCATGAGTTTTGAACATTTAAATGGCGGTCAGCAACTGGCCATCAAATATTATACGGTTGCGATTGGGCTTTTTGTTGCTCAAATTTTATTCGGCTTATTATCGGGAATGCAATATCTTATTCCTAATTTTATGCTGGGGTTGCTCGATTTTAATGTCACGCGGACAGTGCACATCAATGCCATGATTATTTGGCTACTCTATGGCTTTATAGGTTCTGTGTATTGGTTGCTAGAAGAAGAAAGCCAGACCAAAATTGTTGGTTTAAAGTTGGGTAACATTGCCTTTTGGGTCTTTACCATTGCTGTCGCGATTGTGGTTGTGGTGTTTTTGGTTGTGCAATCAGGGCCAGGCGATGATGCTACCCGTTGGTTTATCAATGAAGGACGAGAATATATTGAAGCACCGCGTTGGGCAGATATTGGTATTGTGATATGTATTCTGGTCTTCTTTTATAATGTGGCTGCAACTTTCAGCAAAGGGCAATGGAGTGGTATTGCAGGTGTTTTAACACTTGATTTGGTAGCTTTAGCTGGTTTGTACCTTGCAGGCATGTTTTACACCACCAACATCTCTATGGATCAATATTGGTGGTGGTGGGTGATTCACCTTTGGGTTGAAGCCACTTGGGAAGTGCTGGTCGGTTGTTTGATGGCGTGGGGTTTGATGAAAACCCTTGGTGTGTCTCGCAAAATCGTGACCACATGGTTGTATATTGAAGTGGCATTGATGTTTGGTTCAGGAATTTTGGGTTTGGGTCATCACTACTTCTGGATTGGAACACCTGAATACTGGTTAACCATTGGTGGTTTCTTCTCAGCTTTAGAACCGATTCCTTTGGTTGCCATGGTAGTGCATGCGGTTTACGACTCTGGCGTTAAACACAGTAAAGCCAATAATCACCCCGCTTTTGCTTGGTTGATTGCCCATGCTTTTGGCAACTTCTTTGGTGCAGGCGTGTGGGGCTTCATGCACACCCTTCCCCAAATTAACCTTTATACACATGGCACACAGTGGTCTGCATCGCATGGTCATCTTGCCTTCTTTGGCGCGTATGCCACGATTATTATCGCTATGATGTATATCGCAGCCCAATATGCACGGGGTCAAAGCGTGTTTGATGGCAATTTACCTGATGGTGGCTGGAAATGGAAATGGTCACTTGGTTTGCTTAACCTAGGTGTGGTTGGCATGACTGTGGCATTGTTGATTTCAGGTTATGAGCAGTCATTCATTGAGCGTGCTGTGGGTGGTTCAACATGGTATGGCTATTTTGCCGCACAAACCCATCCTTGGTTTGTTGAAGGTATGTGGTGGCGTATGGTCTTTGGTTTTGTAACTGCGGCAGGTATTGTCTTATTGGTTTGGGACTTATTAACCATTGGCAAAAGCAGAAAAGCTAAGGAAACACTAGAAACTAGCGCTCAAACAGCTTAAATATTATTAAGTTATCCCTAGAAAGAGCCTTTGCATTATGCAGAGGCTCTTTTTTTGATAGGTGATTGTGATAACGTCTGTGCTTTGAATAAAGTCCGCAAAAAAGGAGCTTTTGTGTTAAAGAAAATCAAAGCCATGTTTCATGGCTCCAAAACAGATGAATCTAAAGCTAAAAAACATGATATTTCATTGGCTGTAACCGCCATGATGATTGAAATCATGCGCATTGATGGCAATTTAGAGGATACAGAGCGGCAAGTGATATTTAAAGCCATCGAAAAGCGGTTTGATTTGTCACATGAGGAAGTCGAAACATTAATCAAAGAGGCCACGCAAGCCCAAGCCAAATCAACCGATTTGCACCAATTCACATCATTAATTAACAACCAATTCAGCACCCAAGAGCGCATTGATTTCCTCAAAGAGCTTTGGCAAGTCGCTATGGCAGATGGGCATATTGACCCTTATGAAGAGCAACTCATTCGCCGTGTTGCTGGGCTGATTGGCGTCTATCATGGTGAGTTTATCCAAGCCAAGATTGATGCGCGCAATGAGGGCAGTTAATTCAATTAACACCTCAATACACTCCCATTTAAGCGGGAGTGTATGATTATTTACAATGGATTAAACGCTGCCATATCTTGATTAAACGTCATACTTGGACGCATGGCTAACTCAAGTTTTTCAGTGTCAGGCATAAAATAACCGCCCATATCCACAGCTTTACCTTGTGCAGCATTAAGCTCTTTGACAATCGTGTTTTGATGGGCTGTTAATGCTTGCGCCAAGGGCACAAATTTGATGCCTAAACCATCATCGTCCGTTTGTATTGCCAAAGCTTGAACCCAATACAATGCCAAATAGAAATGGCTGCCACGATTATCCAACTCACCCACTTTGCGTGATGGTGACCTATTCTTTTTGAGAAACTTGGCATTTGCCTCATTTAAAGCTGTAGCCAGTGCTTTGATTTTCACATCGCCTGTTTTGGCTGCCAAATCTTCCAAAGACACAGCCAAAGCCAAAAACTCACCCAAGGAGTCCCATCTTAAATGCCCTTCGTTTATAAACTGTTGTACATGTTTCGGTGCAGAGCCGCCAGCGCCTGTTTCAAACAAACCGCCACCAGCCAACAACGGTACGATAGACAACATTTTCGCACTCGTACCCAATTCTAAAATCGGGAATAAGTCGGTTAAATAATCACGCAACACATTGCCTGTAACAGAAATGGTGTCTTCCCCCACTTTCACCCGCGCTAAAGCATGAACAATCGCATCATTGGGCGACATAATCTGAATATCCAAATCACCAATCTCATGGTCTTGCAAGTATAGCTTCACTTTCGTAATCAAGTTTGCATCATGCGCCCTACTTTCATCCAACCAAAAAATTGCAGGCTTTTCTGTTGCTTTGGCGCGTGTGACTGCCAATTTAACCCAATCTTTAATCGCAACATCTTTGGTTTGACAAGCGCGCCAAATATCGCCTGCTTCAACGGCATGGCTCATCAGCACATCACCTGCACCACTCATTACTTTGACAGTGCCTTTTTCAGCTATCTCAAAAGTTTTATCGTGTGAGCCATATTCTTCAGCTTTTTTCGCCATAAGCCCCACATTTGCCACAGAACCCATCGTTTTCGGGTCAAATGCACCATGTTCTTTACAAAATTGAATGGTTTCTTGATAAATACCCGCATAACAACGGTCTGGAATCATGGCTTTCATATCATGCAACTCGCCATCATTGCCCCACATCTTACCCGATGAACGAATCGCAGCAGGCATAGAAGCATCAATAATCACATCACTTGGCACATGCAAGTTGGTAATGCCTTTATCTGAATCTACCATCGCCAAATCAGGGTTGATGGCATACACCGCCTCAATATCAGCCTCAATGGCCTCCCGCTCTGCATCAGGTAAATCAGCAATCTTGGCATACACATCACCAAGCCCATTTTTGGTATTCACGCCAAGTTTAGCAAAGGTATCTGCATATTTTTCAAACACATCTTTAAAATATACTTCCACCGCATGCCCAAACATAATCGGGTCGGACACTTTCATCATGGTTGCTTTCAAATGCAGGGATAACAACACACCTTGCTTCTTCGCATCTACAATTTGTGCTGCATAAAAATCGCGCAATGCCTTCTTAGACATCACCGCCGCATCCACCACTTCGCCAGATTCAACACTCAAACCTTCTTTAAGCGTAAGCACCTGCCCTGCTTCGGTTTCTAATATAATAGATAACGTATCAGCTTGCGACATCACCACCGATTGTTCTGAGCCATAAAAATCACCATCATCCATGTGTGCCACATGTGATTGAGAATCGGCAGACCATTCACCCATGCTGTGTGGGTTATCTTTAGCATATTGTTTCACTGCTGCTGCCACACGCCTGTCTGAATTGCCTTCGCGCAACACAGGATTCACCGCAGAACCAAGCACTTTGGCATAGCGGCTTTGAATATCTTTTTCTTTATCCGTGTTCACTTGAGTAGGATAATCAGGCAATTTAAAGCCTTTTGTTTGAAGCTC
>JAUZQX010000073.1 GCA_030950765.1 Ghiorsea sp. | reverse complement strand
CCGTTGAATGTCAACACGCACCCAATCACCATGATGTGCACCTTTGGTATCATCACGTTTAATCACAATCGCTTGTTGCATCCGTTTGGAGCGTGGGTAAGCAAAACCCATATCATGTTCAATTTTAAATTCTGCCGTGATTTCGCTGGCTGCTTCTTCAACAATACGCAGCAATACACCCGCTTCACGCCCACGCCGCATGATGGTGCGCACTTCAACCTTATCACCATGCATCACATCACGCATTTCATCGACAGACAAAAACACATCTTCATCGCGCCCTTGCACATCCACAAAACCAAAACCATCTGGATGTGCCGACACTGTGCCTACCCATGTTTTGTGGTTGCCACCTGTTTTGCGGTCAACTTTTCTTTCTCGGCTATCATCTCTAAATTTACGTTTGCGCACAGCAGGTTGTTCACCCCAAACAAACTTGGTTTCATTTTGTCCACCACTTCGTTTGCTATGACGATTATCATCGCTGCCTTCTTTTTTCCAAGGTGACTTATCTTCGCTTGCGCCTCGCTTCTTGCCGGGTTGGCTGCGTTGCCCGCTACTTTCCGTGTGACTTTTTCCTGTCTTACTTCTTTCTGTGCGGCTTTTTTTGCCGTAACCACTTTCAGAACGGCTACTTTCTGCGTCACTCTTTTTTTGTTGCGCAGGCGGCTGTGCTGGCCATGGCGAAGTGCTTTTCACTTCGCTTGATTGTCCTGTTGTTTGCTCTTCACTGCTTCGACGTTGCCGACTTTTATCGGCATTGCCGCGTTTTTCTTTCTTTCTTGACACTAAAATACTCCATTAAATCAGGGAAGCGCAAAGCAACCCTTGGCAACAATACTAACACCATCTATCAAGATTCGCACTTTTCTGACACAAGTGCCGCATAAACATCATCCAAACCCTGCATCATAGCTGCAATTGAATACCGCTTAGACCGCTCCCGCGCTGCATTACGAACTTCCCGTGACCAATCCATCATCAATGCATTGGCAACGGCTTGTACATCATCAGCATCCACCACTTTTCCCACGCTATCATCCACCAATTCTTTCAAACCACACACATCCGATACAACACACGGCAAACCTGCTGCCATGGCTTCCACCACCACCCGCCCCATGCCTTCATTGTGTGATAAAAGTGCAAATACTTTGGCTTTTGCGAGCTGTGGCAATGGGTCTGACCAACCCAAGAATTCAATGTGAGCAATTAAATTTAAGCTGGATGCCAACTGCTCCAATGCCCTTTTTTCTTCACCATCACCCACCAAAGCAAGTTTAGCATCAGGGTATGTTTTGACCACAATCGCCCACGCTTTAATCAAACGTTCCATACCTTTAATCGGCACCAGCCGCCCCACCGATACCACATCCCAAGATTTCCGCTCATGTGACACGGGATGCTCCCACATATATTCATGAATACTATCCACATCTACACCGCTGGGTACAACGCACCATTGTTCAGCTTTGCCCACATTCAATGCCAAATGATCGTCACGTTCTACTTGGGTTAACGCAATCAAAATATCGGTCTTTTTC
Source organism: Ghiorsea sp. (assembly GCA_030950765.1). Classification (GTDB taxonomy): domain Bacteria; phylum Pseudomonadota; class Zetaproteobacteria; order Mariprofundales; family Mariprofundaceae; genus Ghiorsea. The sequence goes on along the minus strand of JAUZQX010000073.1, from coordinate 2,430 downwards.
GCCAAATAACGCTCAACCTTGAGGAATAGCTTGGTTTTCAAACGTCCAAAATAACCGTGGAAGATATGCCCATGTGGTGTATGTACCACTTTGGTTTGGCAATTTCTCGCCGCAAACCTACCCAAGGCACCCGCTTTAGATGTATGCGTATGCACAACATCAAAATCATCCAAACCCAAAGCACAAATATCTTTAATGGCTTGTTTATCATGCATACCCAGCTCGCGTTTGAGGCTGGTCAAAATAACCACATGCCCGCCAAGTTCTTCAAACAACTTGATACCAGCATCGACTTTCTCTTGCTCAATCAGCGACATATCAGACTCTTCACTCGCCCCAAAAACAAGGCTAACTTTATGCCCAGCTTTGGCTTGTTCTTGGCTGGTCAACAAGGTATTCACTGCTGAACCACCACCGTCCATGCGTGTAATCAAATGCAATATTTTCATGGTTATACTTTATCCAATTTTTTTATTGTATTGAGTAAAATCTTATCATGTTTTTGCCAGTTGTATTGCGAAAACGCATCGGTTTGAGTGCGTTCACGCTGTTTATTACTCAACGGGTTCTCCAACATCCAAAGCAAGCGCTCTGCCAATGCCAATGGTGATGTATTATCTGATAATTGATTATGTATAATGGTTGGTACCAACTCTTTATTGGCTGCAATCGGTGTGGCAAGCACAGGTGTACCCCATGCATTGGCTTCCAAGGTGACCAACCCAAAACCTTCAAGCCCCCGCGTTGGTACCATAAACACATCCGAAGCCAACAACCTTTTTTGCACACATTCTTCCGCCAAAAAACCAGCAAATTCAATCATATCAGACACACCCAAGTCATCAGCAAGCTTTTGCATAGATTCACGCAATACACCATCACCCATCAGCACAAATCGTATTTCAGGATGTCTATTTTTCACAATCGCAGCCACTTGAATCATCAAATCCACACCCGTACGTGGCACAAGGTTACGCAATGTGCTTACCACAGGTGTATCCCAACCCAATTCGACACGCAGCGCATCACGCTGGACAATATCCAAACCTTGGTACGGCTCCGCTGCTCCCGCATTCACCACGAAACGCCGTGCACCCAAGCCAAAAAATCGCTGTAATTTATGTTGCGTATATTGGCTTAACACCATCACCTGCTGAGCAGAACGATACACCTTGGCTTCCAATTTTCGCATCGCCGCAATCGCCACACGATGTTTAACATGCATATCTAATGCATGGCGTGTTTCATACTCTTCACAAGCCAAAGAGTGGCACACCTGCAACCGAGGCAACCGACACCCCGCCTCCAGCAATGCCCACATCACAAAAGGTTGCTGACTGACCACCACATCAAACGCATCATGATGATGTTTCCACCATTGTTTGGCAGCTTTTTTTAACTCCAACAAACCTTTGTAGCCCTTATCACCCGAAAATGGAAACCTAAACTCCTGAATCCCAAAGTCCGCCAATTCAATACACACCTCAGCATCAGGCTCAGGCTGACGCGTCAACACCGTCACTTCATGCCCAATATCCACCAAAGCACGCAAATGATGATGCAACATCCGCTCAGCCCCACCATGCACCGCTTCCGCCGACACATCGGCAACCATTAATATGCGTTTAGTCATAACTTCACCTATAATCACCAAGCCTTTCACTTATAACATAAACATCCACACCACTCATTGAGCACTCTACATTTGAAGCATTATTTATTGTAATAACTTTAATAACTTCCCCTGTTTTTTTCTTAAAAAGCACTGTATGCACTTGGCGGTAAAGGTCTTTATCAATTTTTTCTGATGCAATTAATGTAACTTTAGTTTTTGTAAGATCAATATCTAGATTGTTAATTAGTTCCGCATTTTTTAAATGCAGAAATGCCATAGTTCCCGCCCAGTTATTTACACCTGAACAGTCAGGAGTATCAGCATAAGAGGTAGTAGCCCAAACCATAAAGACATATGATATAATCAAGAAAAATAAGTTCTTCATAAGACTAGAAGAAAGGACTTTCTATTATTACTTATTATCAAAACTGCCACCCATGTTGCTGCATCCAGCGGTTCATCAGCAGCAAGCCCCACAATATATCTGATTTATCTTCACCTTTTTGATGCCTTTGCCATTGCTCTTGGACGAATGACTGGCGCACAAGTCCGCCCAAGGGTTTATCGGCAATCATGGCTTGAATATCATCTTTAAAATCGGTGCGCATCCAATGTTTGATGGGGGCCATAAAACCTTGCTTGGGGCGGTAAACCATTTCTTTGGGTAGGTAGTCGCAAGTGATGTCTTTGAGTAAGAATTTTAATTTGTCTTGCCATGGCAGACCGTGGATTTTCCAACTTTCATCCAATGTTGCCATGAATGAAAACAAACCTGCATCCAAAAGCGGCGCTCTCAGCTCCAAACCATTTGCCAT
>JAUZQX010000072.1 GCA_030950765.1 Ghiorsea sp. | reverse complement strand
CCACGTTGTACCACGATGAGTTTTACAAATTCACCAGCCAAATCCACATTGGATTGTTCTAAGCCATAAGGTGTAATCGAGCCCATGCCGCCATTGCCTGGTTTTTCCAAAATAGGAGAGCCAGAGGCAATCGTTTCTTGTTGTAGATTGTTACCCACATGGTTAAGCACAGCATCATTGGGGAATTTTGCCAATGCGACTTGGTAAAGTGAGCGACGTTGACCATTGGTGAATACACCAAATACACGGCCCGTTGAGTCGGTTTCTAATTTATCCAAGAAGCCTGAGGAGTAACCATCACGAACGATTTGACGGGTGGCAAATGTGCCTGCCATTTGTACCGTACCATTTAAACCGTCACCAAGTATGGCTTGTTGGTCATTGGTGGTGGCATCACCAAAGTTAAAGTTGATGGTGGACACTGCGGCACTGTTCCATGGGAAGTTAATACCAGGCCCTACTTCTGTAACCAACTCACCTTGGCTACCAAAGACAAGCTGGTTCGCAGCAGGTGTTGTCAGCACATTACCTGCTGTAACATTGGTACCAGCAGGGAATGTGCTGGTGTTGACAACAACAGAGCTACCCAATGCGGCGCTGACGGTTTGCCCTGCCAACACATTGGTACCATTGATGGTTACAGCTTGGTCAAAGGTTGTGCCGCCTGAGATTTCTGTGCCAGCGGGCAAGGGGAGTGCCAGTGCTGGATTGGTGGTGTTGAAGTTGGTGGCGGTATTGCCCACAATCACTTGCTGCCCAGGGATGCCGCCAGCTACATCAGCCCCATCCACACCAGCATGCCAGCTCCAAGTGTTGTTGGCTTCTTTGACATAATAAACACTGACTGCATGTTGTTGACCCAAGGAGTCATAAATATTGGCTTCAGCTTTGTAGTGGTAGGTGGCTGCATTGTTGGGGTCAAAAGCAACACCTGCATTGTAGGTTGCAGCATTGGAGTCCAAGGTCACACCCATATCAATATTGGTGGTCGGTTGTGCTTGGGATGCTAGTCCACCAAAGGTAATGTCAGTAATATTACCTGTGGCATCACCTTGTTCATTGGTTGCCCAACCTTGAACAACAAAACCTTGCCCATCAATTAAGTTGGAGTTTTTATCCAAAATAAATGCACCAGCACGGGTATAATAGGTTTGACCACTGGCAGGGTCTTTGAGGGCAAACATACCATTACCATTGATTGCCATATCGGTGGCGCTAGTGGTGTTCTGAATCGAACCCTGTGCTTGGTCGCGTGTAATCATACCAATGCGCACACCATTACCCACTTGGTTGGCAATGTTGGAGCGTGTCACACCAACGGTTTGTGATAATACATCGGAAAATACAACGTTTTGCGATTTGAACCCCAAAGAGTTGATGTTGGCGATATTATCACCAATGACTCGAACACTTTCACCGAAAGCTGATAGTCCACTGGAACCTGTGTAAAGCGCGTTATAAATACCCATAATAATCTCCTATATGAATGTTTTTTTTAATTAAATCCTTACTTCTGTGACATTGGCAATGCTGGTTGGTGTGCCATTGACAATCAGTTGTATACCTGAAGGGCTCATGCGCACGGCATCAACAACACCTGAGCGTTGAATAGATGCAGCCACTGCTTGTCCCGCAGCATCAAAGGCTGCAATATCAATCTTGTAATCACCCACAGCGACGGCATTACCGAAATCATCTTTGCCGTCCCAGCTAAGTTGTTGGTCGCCTGCTGGTAATGAGGATAAAGACATGTTGCGTATTGGTGTACCTAAACTATCGCTAATAGTGATGTAAACGTTGCTGGCATTATTGTCCAAGCTGGCACTAAAGGGCTGTGTGGCGCCCGTAAATTGGATGTTACTTTCGTTAATCATTACGGTATGCCCTAAATAACCTGCAGATGCAGTATCTAGGCTACCGTTAGTACCACCTTGGCTGGCTGCCATTTGTTGTAGGTACTTGTTGGTATCAATTTGTTGCTCAACCATATTAAACTGCGCCAATTGTGAGGACATTTGTGAAGAATCGGCTGGGTTCAATGGATCTTGGTTTTCCATTTGAGCGACTAGCATTCTAAGGAATACTTCCTTGGTGCCTAAATCTTGCGGGCCACTTGCTGTAGGGGCAGGCTGCGCACCATATGTTGATGATATTTCTAAAGGCATTGTTCTGCTCCTATGCTAAGATGCTGAGGTGACCGTGAGTTGCGAGGTTCACGCCTATTCTTGTGTTTTGTTCGACATTTGATTGGGCAAGTGTGGTGGCATCTAGAGCATTATCCGTTGTGGCACGATTGGATGCTTGCTGGTTTCCACCTTGTTGCTGCCCACCTTGCTGGTTCATTTGCATGGAAAAACCACTCAAATCTAAACCTTGCTGCGCCATAGCCAGTCGCAGTTGTGGCATTTGTTGATCAAGGGCTTGTTTTGCAGCGGCTTGATCAACGGTAAATACCACTTGTATGTGTTTGGCTTGGTCAATTTGAATGGAGACTTGTACTTTACCCAAATTGGCAGGCTCTAGTTGTAGCTCTAGGGTTGTGTTGCCTGTTTTGGCAGATTTTACAATTTCTAACATGGTATCAGCGGGGGTGAATGTACGCTGAGATTTATATGCGAGCTGTGCTTGAAAATCCAAACCTTTAGCATTTTTATTATCAGCTTTTGCTGTATCTAGTAAAGACATATCAACATCACGTTGGTTGGAGTTCAAGTCCTGCTGTGATGTCGAGCTGTTGTCAGCTGATGCCATCCTGATTGCACTTGGACTGTTGGCTGCGGCAACCGCACTGCTATTGTTCGACTGTGACTGCTGCGTTTGGCTACCTGTCCGTTGTTGAATGGCAGCAATGGCGGCTTGGCTTGTTTTGATGCCATCACTGACTTGCTCTGAACCATTGGTTACTTTATTGGTCTGTTGCGTTGAGACTTGTTGTTCAATTTGTTTGCTTTGTTGGGTTGTTAACTGCTGGTTATTTATTTTATTTTGTTGTAAATTTTGAATGTTGCTAGCAAAGCGTTCTGTGTTTTGTTGGTCGGTAAGTTGAGTAGCTTTGCCTTTTTTGTTTGAAGCTTCAGCTAATAGTTCAGGTGATATATTTTGAGTTGTGGTTTGTGATGCTGAGCGGTTTTGTTGTTTTACCTGCTGTTCATTGATGGTAACACTACTTTTGCTGGTATTGGGAATAAGAGGTGTAACCTGTGCTTCCTGTATGGATGCAATGGCATCGCGGGCATCAACACTCATGTCCTCAGTTAATGCAGAGGGTACATTTTTATCGGTGGTTTGCGTTTTTCCTGTCATTTGTGGCTTGTCTGCTTGGGCTAAAATGTATTGTACATTTTTATCTACAGCTTGAATATTGCTGGTTTGTGCCAAGGTGTGCTGTAGATTTTTATTAGGAACTTGTGCAACACTGGTTTGTGTTAAACTATGATTATCAGGAACTTGTACAATACTAGTTTGTGTTAAACTATGTTGTGAATTTTTATTGGTTACGCTCTTTTTATCTGTTACATCCGCACTTTTAGTTTGTTGCAAAATATGTGTGATTTTTTTGTCTATGTTTTTTGTGTTGCTGGTCTGACTTAAAATGTGTTGTAAGTTTTTGTTTCCTTGTTGATTGGTCAAAGCCTGGTTTTTGCCTTCTGATGTGGATAAGACAGTATTTTTATGGCTACCCTGTTGAACAGTTTGTTTGGCAGTGTCTTTAGAAGCACCTTTTTGTAACATACCCAATAAAGTTGAAAACAACGCTTTACTGGCTTTGTTGCCTTGCTGTTTACCTTTGCTGATGCTACCAGCGCTAGCTTCTGTAGATATGTTATTGGTATTTATCATACCAAGTATAAAGCAGAAGGGATGCCATGACGACACCCCTTTGTTTTCAACAGTTTAGATATTCTTTGCCAATGTTAAGTGGAACTTTCTTCCGTATCAGGGGAAATGTTTTCCCCAATCACAATCAGCTCGGCAATATCATCCCTATTAAACTCCCATGAGCGCCTAGAGATAGGATTGCCAAAAGGGTTGATGATAATTTGGTGTTGGCGTAAACAATGGAAATCACCTTCCCTTGGGAAAACAGTGCGAATCATATTCTGTACAGGGTCATTCCAAGAGAAAGCATGATTGAGTCGATAACCAATCCAGATAAAACCTTGATCCAATAAAGAGGCATAGAGTGCTTCTGGTTCGTTGGGTAATGTTTGATGCACATCCATGGTATATAGTTCCAGTGCATCATTGCTACCATCTTCAGACATTAAATCATGAATCACATGGCGTAATACTCGTTTCATTTGGTATACATCATTATTTTCCGCAGTATACATATGAAAGCTGGTATGGGCGACATAAGCACCATAAAACTCATTGGGTACCACAAGGTGTACTTCTGTAGGTAAGGTGAATCTATCCAGTTCTTCTTGGAGAAGACGCGCTTGGTTACGGTCTGATAATACAGGGTAAATTTTAGGTTGTGACTGTTCTGTATGAATCATGCTAATCATATGGGATAATATGGTTGAAATCACGGTGTATGGCTCTTGTTCAGATGCTTGGGGTTGGGATAAAATAATATGTGTAAATGTTTTTACATAATCGCGTAACACTTCCATATCTGAGAAATCCCAAGCTTGTACTGAAACAGATACCTTCTTGGCATCACTTACTTCGTTTAAACGCCGCTCAAGGTATGTTTGCTCATCGATAAGCTCATTTTCGGGTAAGTTATCCAGTAAAACAACCTCAATATGTTGGTAATCTGGCATTAAACGTTTGAGTAATAGCGGCAGGCTATCTACCCAGCCTGTGATGAGTAAACGTAGCTTTGTTGCTGGGCGGTGTAAGCTAAGATGAAATGTTTCAACTGGTTTGTTTGGAGAAACTTTAGGGTGATGTAGAACATAATGCAGTTCACCATGCAAAGCATTTTCATTGATTGCAATACCAACAACAGCCTTAATGATAGTTTTTTCAGCAGTAGGCAGCTGATAAAGGGGTTGGATTTGCCAGTTATCATCAATAATTGCCAATAAAATAACACCGCGTTTAAGTAAGTCTTGGGCAGCTTGAATAATATTGGAATTATGTTGCCCATCGGGGGTGAAAAGTAGTGTTTCACCTTGATGATGACGAATTTCTGCAGGCCATTCACAAACTTGCATCGCAGATTCTTCTGTTCTTTCAGGAATCATCAATCGACTCACAACTTGGTCAAAATCACTGTATTGTAGAATGTTTTTAAAGGCATTGGCACGAAAGTCTGCCGCAGATAAAATCACGGTTGGTTTATCGTATTCACCTTGATTATCCCAGCCAACTTGTAACATGTGTTTATGTTCAGCGATGCGAGGTTCACTCATACCAGGCAAAGCAATGCTCAAATAAATATCGGGATGCATTTTGCGAATCGCAAGTAGGGAAAAGAAGCTCTCTGAGAGTGCTTCAGATGTATTTTTATCATCAGGTACCAATATTAAGGCCTGTCTAGCGGCAGATAAATTTACGCGGTTAAGGTCTTCAATATATTTACTATCACCAGTGCGGTAAGTCACCCATTTTTCTTCAAGTAGGATGTCAGGAAGTTGTTCGCTTTCTTGTAACAGGACGAGTTTTAAGCGTGAAAATGAGCGTTCAGAAGCTAAACGAAGGTGGGTGATAATATAGGGTGCAATATCACTCCAGCCAATCATGACCATGTGCCTGGTTACGGCAAGACGCTCATTGCGCAACTTGGTCATTAAGTCTGAAACAATGCTGGCACCAATACCAATAAAGAAGGCAAAGATGAATACACCAATTACAACAGCGACGATAGAGAATATAGCTATGGATGCATTGTCAGGGTATGCAACAGAGTTTCCAGGGTCGGTAAACAAGCGGAAAGAAAACCAAATGCGGGCAATCATACTATCATCTTGCGGGGTGATGTTACCATCTTGGGTGAAATCGAAGCCTGGTAGTAAGAATTTACCGAAAATGCCGCCTGCGATAGAAATCACGGCAAGCACAAGTACGATAAGGTTAATTTCTTGCATAAACTGACCTTCACGCATCACATCTTTTAAATTGCGGATAATGACCAGCCACGGACGTAAGAGTCGGACAAGGCGCATCATCCTTAAGGCTCCACCATAAGGGATAATGGCAAAAGCAGGTATCATCACTATGGTTGCAATCACATCGAGCCACCAAAAAAACCATTCCATGATTTTCTCTTTACGCGTTTCATAGTTCATGTTTCGCATAATAAGGTAACGCAGCGATAGTTCGACGGCGAAAAAGATAATAATCACCCACATAAGCGTGTCGGTAGCAAAGAAGGAAACCATAATGATGAGTGATGTGAACATACCGTAGGTTGGTGAATACATCGCACTTTCTAGGTCGAAATAGCGAAAAACCCGCAAGGTTCTTAGTAAATAAACAGCACGTAACATGCGCACCAAAGCAGCATCTTCTGCTTGAAATGGAATTTCAAAAATAGTAATTAATAAGGAAGCAACACCAATGATATCGAGAATAAGGAATAAACCGTCAATTTTTCGATTCAGTGATGTTCGGTAAGGATTGGTTCGTGTTTTATGCACCATAATAGCAATGCGTGCACCAATTTCAAAAACAAAAATAGTAAAAAGAATCACTGCCAACCAAGGCTCATGGGTAAAGGAAAGTGCAACCAAACCTATCATCAAGAAACCAAACCTTGGGTGCATTAATATCCATTCAATATGATAATATAAAAGGTTTTTATCTTTGAGTATGCTGTTCATGTTGGTGTCCTTTGTCTGCCCGTGAGATGGTGGTTTAACGGCGTAGAAGCAATAGCGATGCCATTTTTGTGCCGGTGAAGGCTTGCATTTTTGATGTTGCAGCCGTATACATAGCTTATGATACGCATTCTCTTTCTTTTTTTTGTTTTAATACCACTTTTGGAGCTTTATGTTTTAATTGAGGTGGGCAGTGGTATTGGCGGCTTAACCACCATAGCGCTTTGTTTGCTAACGGCTGCGGTGGGCGGCATGATTATTCGTGTGCAAGGTCTGCAAACGTTGCTGCAAGCTAAAAAAAGTATGCAACAGCACGAGCTGGCGGAACATGGGCTTCATGGTGTG
>JAUZQX010000071.1 GCA_030950765.1 Ghiorsea sp. | reverse complement strand
GTGGCGAAGAAGGGCTTGATGCGATTGCAGCTATGCCAATCAAAACAGTGGATGGTATTTCGATTAGGGTACGTGATGTTGGCAAAGTCGAATTTGGTGGAGAGATTCGCCAAGGTGTCGTCACCATGACTGAACGTTTGGATGATGGTAGCATCAAACAGCTTGGTGAAGTGGTGGTTGGCATTGTCATGAAACGTTTTGGTGCGAACACCAAAAATACCATTGATGATGTGAAGTCACGCCTTGAAATCGTGCAAAAGTCCATGCCTGATGGCGTGACGATTCAGCCGTTTTACGATCAATCTGAATTGATTGACCAAGCCGTATGGACGGTTGAAAAAGCATTGCTCGAAGCATTTATCCTTATCATTATTATTTTATTGCTGTTTTTGATGAATCTGCGCGCTGCATTCTTGGTATTGTTATCGGTGCCGATTTCGATTCTGTCTGCTTTAGCAGTGATGGAACATTATGGTATTTCAGCCAACCTCATGAGTCTGGGCGGCTTGGCGATTGCTATTGGTATGATGGTAGATGGTTCGGTGGTGATGGTAGAAAACATCTTTAAACATTTGGAAAAGGTTAAAGATGAAGACCATGGCATAGCCCTGCGTATTACCGAAGCAGCCAAAGAGGTGGCGCGCCCTGTGCTGTTTGCAGTGTTGATTATCATGTTGGTTTTTACACCTTTATTTTCACTTGAAGGCGTGGAAGGTAAGATGTTTACTCCCATGGCATTATCTATTTGTTTTGCCATGTTTGCCTCATTATTGGTCGCATTGTTTGTTATGCCTGTCTTGGCAACGTATTTGTTCACCAAAGGTGTGGTACACAAGGAAAGCCCTGTGCTAGCTCCTATTGCTAGAGCATACCATCGATTTTTGGTGCTTGCTTTGAAAAAACGTAAGGCAGTGGTGGGTGGTGCAGCGGTTGCTTTTGTGCTGACATTATCAACACTACCCTTTCTGGGAACAGAATTTGTACCTGAGCTTGAAGAAGGAACGCTTGCTATTCGTATCACGCTTGCGCCGTCTTCTTCACTGGATTTTGCTAAAGAAACAGGTGAAAAGCTAGAGAAAGTATTGATTGAGAACTTTCCTGAAATTACCTATGTCTCTGCGCGAACAGGACGAGCAGAAATTGGAGGTGACCCAGAGCCTGTATCCAATGTTGAGTTGTTTGTAGGGTTATTACCTGTGTCAGAATGGACAAGTGCGTCTAATCGAAAAGAACTGCAAAAACTGATGCGGACAAAGATGGAAGTCGTTCCAGGGCTTTTGATTTCATTTACACAACCCATTGCTATGCGTGTGGATGAGCTGCTATCGGGTGTAAAGGCTGCTTTGGCGATTAAACTTTTTGGCCCAGATCTCAAAATCTTGGCTGAAAAGGGTAAAGAAATCGAAAAGCTGACCAAGTTAGTACAAGGCACACGTGACGTGGAAATGGAGCAAATTGCGGGTGAAGCACAATTGGTGATTCGTCCAGACCGCAGCAAGCTGGATAGGTATGGTATCCCTGTGGATGATGTAATGACTTTGGTGGCAGATGCCATAGGTGGTGCATCGGCTGGGCAAGTGATTTCTGGCAATGAACGTTATGATATTTATGTGCGTTTAGATAAGGACTACCGCAACAGTGCCGAAGCTATTGGTTCATTGATTTTGCAGGCGGCATCAGGTGCTTGGGTGCGTCTTGAAGATGTAGCAAGCATTGGCGTGGAGCAAGGGCCACCCATGATTAAACGTGACGATGTGCAGCGGCGTATTGTAATTCAAAGCAATGTGGAAGGCAGGGATATGGGTAGCATTGTGGCGGAACTCGATCAACGTATTCAAACTGAAATTGATTTGCCAACAGGTTATTCTGTGGTGTTTGGTGGGCAATTTGAAAACCAACAACGGGCGCAAGCCAAGTTGATGATAGTTGTCCCTCTATCATTGCTGATGATATTCCTATTGCTCTACTTTATGTTTCATTCCATGGGGCAGGCAGCATTGATTATGTTGAATGTGCCAATGGCATTGATTGGAGGCATCTTGGCACTGTTGGTGTCTGGGCAGTATTTATCTGTACCATCCAGCATTGGGTTTATCGCCCTCTTTGGTGTGGCGGTGCTTAATGGCGTGGTCTTGGTGGATGCGATTAACAGGCATTTGGGTGATAGCGCTGATGTGAACGAAGCCATTCGCCATGGTTCTGAAAGCAGATTAAGACCAGTGTTGATGACGGCATTGATTGCAGGGCTTGTGCCTTTGTTATTGGCAACAGGAATCGGTTCTGAAATCCAAAAACCATTGGCAACAGTGGTGGTTGGTGGTTTGGTTTCCTCTACATTATTAACGTTATTTGTGCTACCATGTTTGTATGCATTTTTTAGCAAAGGAACTGTAAGTGACGCACGAAGGACATAACCATGTAAACGATAACCATACAGGGCACCACCATGGATTGGGTGCAGCAATGTGGCTAACGGCAGCATTTATGGTGGTCGAGCTGGTGGGTGGTTATATGGCAAACTCATTGGCATTGATGGCAGATGCTGGGCACATGGCATCGGATGTGGCTGCGCTTGGTCTGGCGCTGGTCGCGCAGCGTATTGCTGCGCGGCCAGCACATGCAGGCATGACTTATGGTTATGGTCGAGTGAAGGTTCTTGCAGCGCAAGTGAATGGTTTAACACTGTGGTTGTTGAGCGCTTGGATTGTGTGGGAGGCAATGAGCCGATTGGCTCATCCTCCTGCTGTTCAAGGAAGTATGGTGTTAATCATTGCTAGCATTGGGCTTGTGATTAACTTGGTGGTTATGCGTTGGTTACATGGTAGCCATGATTTAAATACTCGCGCTGCTTATTGGCATGTGTTGGGTGATGCTTTGGGCTCTGTGGCTGCTATTATTGCAGGTGCTGTGATTATGCTCACGGGCTGGATGCCTATTGACCCAATATTATCTTTTTTTGTTGCTATTGTGTTGGCTTGGGGTGGTTGGCGTTTGCTGCGCGATACGACTTTAGAGCTGATGGAGGCGTCGCCACGACATATTGATTTGGATAATGTTCAACAATTTATGCTGCAGACAGAGGGCGTGATTGGTGTCCATCATATTCATATATGGCGACTTCCCAATCGTAAGTATGCTGCTTCTGCGCATATACAATTACAATCTATGCAAGATTGGCCAAAACAATTGCGTATTTTACGTGATGTGTTGAAAACATTTGAGATAGAACATGCCACATTACAACCTGAACTTGGTTGTTGTGAAGACGGTGAACATAAACATTGTTGAAATTGACCATAAATAATTTCAGATAAAGTGCTGTAGAAACTTTGGATAAGTCATAAATTCGTAATTTGCGCTTCAAATATCTAAACCCTGTGTTGTGAACCTTCGCAATAGCCTTGCTATTAATATGGGGCTCACGCCTAAATTTTGAATATTTCAGAACACAATTTATTTCATTTGGACTTGTCCATAGCTTCTTTAATATTTTCTTGACCCTTGACCATACTTTATGGTTTATAGTTGCGGCATGAAGATTGGTGAATTGGCAAAAAAAACGAAAGTCTGTGTGGATACTGTTCGTTATTATGAAAAACGGCAGTTGTTGTTGCAGCCCAAACGAACCTCATCGGGATACAGAACATATACCGAGCAAGATGTGAAGCGCCTGTTATTTATCGTTCAAGCTAAAACCCTAGGTTTTACATTAGAAGAAATAAAGTTATTGCTCTCGTTACAGTTAGGACAAATAGATTGTGCGGAAGTACGTAAGATTGCATAACGAAAATCGATGGAAATTGCATCGCGTATTGAAAATCTTTCACGGATTAAACAGGTGTTGGATGAGCTTGCCGAAAAGTGTGGGCAAAGCGAAGGGCAAGATGAATGTCCTACTCTGAAATCTTTAGCAGATGATCATGCGTAACGTAGTCTCAAAGTATAATAAAACGCCGCTTTTGGGCGCTGTTGTGGCAGGAGGTTTGGCACCAGCTTGTTGTCTAGGCCCACTGCTGTTCGTGTTGTTGGGGTTGGGTTCTGCTTCAGTATTTATTGTTTTAGAGCCTTACAGGCCCTTGTTTGGCACAATAACATTATCCCTTCTTGCTTGGGTAGGCTGGAAACATTGGCGAACAAGGCGCAGTGCAAAACGGGTGAATGTGCAGGGAAAACACCTGCTTCTTTATGCTTGCTGGGTTGTATAGCTCTTGTATTGTTAATTTCTCCATCATTACTGCCATATTTGATAAAATATATAGGGGTGTGAAATGAGCGATAACGATGCGGGTGAGAAAAAAGAAAGTGCTGAGGTTTTATGGGCTATTATATTTATCATCCTATCTGGATTAGCCATGTTTTTGTGGGTCACGTTTAATTGCAGTTCGTGTCATTGAGAACATGATGATGAAAACATCAATATTACTGAAAACGGGGATATTCGGCAGTATCTTGCTAGCACTCTGTTGTTTTACACCTTTGTTGGTCATTTTATTTACTGCTGTTGGGCTTGCTGCTTGGGTAGGTTACCTTGATATGGTGCTTTTACCTGCGCTGGTTATTTTTATTGGATTAACGATTTATGCCTTTTTCCGAAAAAAAAGTGGGTTGGTATGATGTCCAGTTGTTGTCATGAAACACTGCCTAAAATGAAGCAGGTATGCCCCAGCTGTGGTGATGTTTGTTTATCAGTACCATTGAAAACGGTCATTCATCAAGTCCAATACCCTGAAAATCAACACCTTGAAAGTGATGCATACGCTTTGTGTTCGAATCACGCATGCCATGTTGGTTATTTTTCAGCAACACATGTGCTTAAAAAAGAAAAGTTAAGGTTCTTTCAAGCCGGCGAAGAGAGCATGCTCTGTTATTGTTTTGATATATCTCGTGCAGCCTACTTATCAGCAGTGAAATGTGGTGAATCAGCAAAGGTTAAAGGGTTTGTTGTTGCCCAAACAAAAAAGGCTGCTTGTGCATGTGATATACGCAACCCTTCGGGTAGGTGCTGCCTGACTGAGTTTAAGAATATGGAGAAAAGTTATGAGCAAACATCAAACCATCATACCTGATTCAACGATTACATGTCCTGAATGTGGGGGTAGTCAAAAGGAAAGCATGCCTACAGATGTTTGTCAGTGGTTTTATGAGTGCCCATCATGTCATGTGGTCTTAAAACCTCAGCAGGGCGATTGCTGTGTATTCTGTTCGTATGGCGACATAGCATGCCCTTCTATACAGCAGAATCAGTCTTGCTGTGATGAAAATGATGCGTAGTGTTACTTTTTAGTAAAATATGATTATTTATGGCTTTAAGTATATTTCTATTGAAGTGAAAAATAAGAATTGTGATTTAGGAACTTGCCAAACGGGAAAAGCCACGTTAGAAGGCGTTTCTAATTTCAACTGGGAGGACAAATATGTCTGCAGAAATTGAAGCAAAGATTATTAAAATTGTAGCTGACCAACTTAATGTTGATGAAAGTGAAATCAACTCTGATTCATCTTTCGTTGATGACTTGGGTGCTGATTCTTTGGATACAGTAGAGCTAGTCATGGCTTTTGAAGAAGAATTTGGTGTAGAAATTCCTGATGATGATGCTGAAGGCATCCAAAGCGTTCAAAACGCTATCGATTACGTAGCTGCTAAGTCGGACTGATTATGACTAAACGCGTTGTTGTCACGGGTGTAGGTCTTGTAACTCCACTTGGTACTGGAACAGATAAATCATGGAATAACCTCATTGCTGGTAAGTCTGGCATTGCTCGTATTTCGCATTTTGATGCGGAAGCGGCAGGTATGGCTTGCACGATTGCAGGTGAAGTGAATGATTTTGATGTCAACGCGTTTATTAACAAAAAAGATGCACGAAAAATGGATAGGTTTATCCATTTTGGTGTGGCTGCAGCAGATTTAGCACTCAAACAATCAGGGCTAGAAATCACCGACGAAAACGCAAAACGCGTTGGCGTGGTGATTGGTTCT
>JAUZQX010000070.1 GCA_030950765.1 Ghiorsea sp. | reverse complement strand
CGTTGGGCGGCTATCGTCCAAGGTACACCCGATGCTGATAGAGCAGTGTATGATGCGCGGCTCAAATTTGAGTTGGATATTATCATTCAAATGGGTTTTCCTGGTTACTTTTTGATTGTATCCGACTTTATCATTTGGGGTAAAGAGCAGGGTATTCCTGTAGGGCCAGGCCGTGGTTCAGGTGCGGGGTCTTTGGTGGCGTATGTGCTTGAAGTGACCGACCTAGACCCCATCAAATACGGGCTTTTGTTTGAACGATTTTTGAATCCAGAACGGGTATCTATGCCCGATTTTGATATTGATTTTTGCCGTGACCGCAGGGCAGAAGTGATTGAATACGTCACCCATAAATATGGCGAAGATAAAGTGGCGCAAATCATTACTTATGGCGCGATGAAAGCCAAAGCGGTGATTCGTGATGTGGGTCGGGTATTGGGCATTGATTTGGGTAAAATTAATACCATTGCCAAGTTGATTTCATCAGACTTGGGCATCACGCTGGAAAAAGCCTTGGATTTAGAGCCAAAGCTACAAACGATGCGCGAAGAAGATAATGAAGTGCAAGCCTTGTTTGATTTGGCACTCAAGTTGGAAGGCATGAACCGCAATATTGGTAAACATGCGGCGGGTGTGATTATTGGGCGCTGGGCATTGGCGGAAACAGCACCGCTTAACCGAGACCCCAAAGGCGGAGAAGACGCGCACAAAAGTCCTGTGGTGCAGTGGGATATGGGCAGCGCTGAAAAAACAGGACTAATCAAATTCGACTTCTTGGGTTTGAAGACTTTGACTGTGGTGGATTTGGCAGTGCGTTTGGTGCGTGAAACAGGTAAGGCTGACTTTGACATTAATGCCATTCCTATGGATGACACAGCCAGTTTTGAATTGATGCAAAGCGGACAAACAGCGGCGGTATTCCAAATTGAATCTCAAGGTATGCGAGAGTTGTTGGTTAAGCTTTTGCCTGATTGTTTTGAGGATGTGATTGCATTGGTCGCACTTTATCGTCCAGGGCCATTAGAGTCTGGCATGGTGGATACCTATGTGGAATGTAAACATGGTCGCCAAGAAATTGCTTATGCACTGCCTGAAATGGAACCTATTCTTAAAGAAACCAATGGTGTGATTTTGTATCAAGAACAGGTGATGAAAATCGCCCAGGTATTGGCGGGATACTCGCTTGGGCAAGCCGACATGTTGCGCCGCGCTATGGGTAAGAAAAAACCTGAAGAAATGCAGCAACAACGTGAAATTTTCATGCAAGGTGCTGAAAAGAATGGGCATGATCCTGCCAAGGCTGAGCAGATTTTTGATTTGATGGAAAAATTTGCGGGTTATGGGTTTAACAAATCACATTCTGCAGCTTACGGTTTGATTTGTTATCAAACGGCATATCTTAAAGCCCATTATCCGCAAGCTTTTATGGCGGCAACGTTATCGTGTGATATGGGTTCTGATGAAAAAGTAGCTGGTTTGGTTGCGGATTGTGAACATATGGGTTTAGAGATTTTAGCGCCGCATATTAATGAGTCGGATTGGGAGTTTACACCCGATGGGGACAAAGGTATTCGTTTTGGTTTAGGGGCCATCAAAGGTGTGGGTGAAGCTGCGATTCGCGAAATTGTGAAAGAGCGGAAGGCGCACGGTGCTTTTGAGAGCTTTGAGGATTTGATTACACGTATTCCTAAAGGTTGTTTTAACAAACGTATTGGTGAGGCATTGATTAAAGCAGATGCCATGACTGGGCTTGTGCCACATATTGCAGCAGGACTCAAAGGCTTGGATGCTGCGCTTAACACTGCAAATCAGCGCAGGAAACAACAAAATGATAGGCAGTCCGCACTGTTTTCTGTGGATACGATTCGTGAAAGTGAACCTGATTTATTTCCTGATGTGCCAGTCTGGGGCATGAGTGAGAACTTGCAGGCAGAGCGTGAGGTTTTTGGCTTCTTTCTGACGGGGCATCCGCTGCAAGAACATTTGGCAAACCTTGAAGACCTTGGTGATACCAATTTGGGTATATTGGATGAGCTAGAGCATGAAACAACAGTGATTTTACCTGTATATATATCATCTGTACGCGATTACCGCACCAAAAGCGGTGCGAACATGGCTTTTGTGCAGGTTGACGATTTGTTTGGTTCAGCCGAACTGATTGTATTTGCCAAAACCTATGAAAAATGTGGGGATATGATTCAACCTGATCAAGTTATTTTGCTGGCGGCTAAAGTGGATGCAAGCAAGAATAACCCCGTCTTAATTGCGGAAAAAGTTGTGCTGTTGGAACATATATTACCTCAGTTGATTGAGAAAGTGTGTATCCACAGCAGCAGCATGTTTTGGGACAAAAGTATGATTGATGGCATTCAGCAATTTTGTATAGATAAACCGCAAGATCAGGTATCAGAAAGTGCAGAAATACCACTGCAAGTTCCCTTACACTTTGCGCTTCGCCGTCCTGATGGCAGTATTGCCGAGTTAGAAACCTTATCCAGCCCATTTTTATGGCATCAAGAAAGCCAAGGCTGGTTAAAAAAACATATGGATACATCATCCATAAAAATTGTGTGTAAACCTTGGCAAGTGAAGTTTGCTGAGAAAAGAAAAGTTTATCAGGCAGGACAGGGGTAAAAGATGGCGACATATTTGGAGTTTGAACGTCCTATTGCTGAGATGACGTCCAAAATTGAGGAGTTATCACTGATGGGCGATGATGCGGATATTAATATTGCAGAAGAAGTTGAACGTTTGCACAAAAAACGTGATGACTTGGTAAAACGTGTGTATGCCAAGGCGACACGCAGTGAAGTTTGTCAGTTGTCGCGTCATCCAGACCGCCCGAATTTGTTGGATTATATTCCCTTGGTTTTTGATGATTTTCAAGAGTTGCATGGTGATAGAGCCTTTGCTGATGATGCCGCGATTGTGGGCGGCATAGCCCGTTTTCGCGAACATTCGGTGGTGATTGTTGGGCATCAAAAAGGCAAAACAACCAAAGAGAAGTTACACCGCAATTTCGGCATGGCAAAACCAGAAGGTTACCGTAAAGCATTACGTTTGTTCAAACTTGCTGAGCGTTTTGATATGCCTGTGCTTACATTTATTGATACAGCAGGTGCATGGCCGGGCATTGACGCAGAAGAACGTGGTCAAAGTGAAGCCATTGCACGCAACTTACAAGAACTTGCTGTACTTAAAGTCCCCGTGATTGCGACTGTGATTGGTGAAGGTGGTTCGGGTGGTGCGCTGGCGATTGGCGTGGGTGATAGGTTGTATATGCAAAAGTTTTCAACCTATGCTGTGATTTCGCCTGAAGGTTGCGCTGCTATTCTTTGGCGTGATCGTAAGTTTGCACCAGAAGCTGCCGAAGCACTCAAACCAACTGCTGTTGATATGCAAAACCTAGGTTTGATTGATGGAATTATTGATGAACCGAAGGAAGGTGCACATCGTAATGTAGAGCAAGCAGCAGAGATGTTGGCTGATACTTTGTACAAAAGTTTGGGTGAACTATTGAAGGTGCCTGTAAGTACGTTGCTTAAACAGCGTGAACAGCGTCTGCGTGATTTAGGCGATTTTGGCACGAAATAAACATAAGCAGTGTTAAGATATACATGGGGCTTGGTTGTCCTATTTTTGCTACCTTCTTGTCAGCAGTCTTTAGAAGATATTAAAGAAACACGTTTAATACTAGGAACTGTTGTCACGTTTACCGTGGCGGGCGTGCCCGAGGAAGTTGCGCTGGATGCGATTACACAAGCTGCAGCCGTGATGCAGGGTGTGGAAAACACATTTACTACGCATGGTGATATTCCCAATACAGTGAAAATATTTAATCAGGCGAAAGCTGGCGAGCCTGTTCATTTGCTTGGTGCGGTTGATAATTTATTACAACAATCCATAAGCTACTGGAAACAAACACAAGGAGCATTTGACCCAACCTTGGGCGATTTGAATAAACGCTGGGGATTCTCAGGTGACAAAGCACCAGCAGTACCATTGACGAAGATTGAAGTACAACAAAGTTTAGCGCGTTCAGGTGTTGCTGCTATTCATCGCATTTCTCCGCAGACATGGGTGAAAGATAAGGTTGGGATTAAACTTGATTTTGGTGCGATTGCCAAAGGTTTAGCCATTGATAAAGGTGTGGAGAAGATGCAGCAACTGGGCATTCAACATGCCATTATCAATGCGGGTGGTGATATGCGTATCTTGGGCAACCACAACAGCCAACCTTGGCGTATTGCCATTCGCCACCCCAGACGGGAAGATGCTCTAGGCTGGCTGGATATATCAGCAGATACTAGCATTGTAACATCGGGTGATTACGAACGTTTTTTTATGTATCAAGGTAAGCGATATCACCATATTATAAATCCTAAAACAGGTTTTCCTGCTGAGCAATCGATGAGTGTGACAGTGCAAGCTCCAACGGCAATGCAGGCAGATGTTTTGAGCACGGGATTGTTTATTTTAGGTTTTGAAAAAGGTTTACCTCTTGTGGAAAGTATGCCTGATGTTGAGGCAATATGGGTGGATTCACATAAGTTGGTACATATGAGTTCGGGTATAAAATCAAAATTTCACCTGTTGAAAGACAAGAAAGATGAGTAAAAACTTGCAGCTTCTTAAAATTTCATCGATAATTGCTTAATGATTCAACCCAATACGACAAATCATGATGATATTCAAGGAAATACGTTTCCTGATTTACGTGTTTTATACCCTGATGAATTCCAACTTTTATTCAGTTCAGCTGAGCTTATAACCTTTAAAGCTGATGAACCTGTCATTGAAGAAGGGCAGAAAGGTGAGTCATTGTACCTTGTGAAATCTGGTCAGTTGCTGGTCAACAAACGCCATGATGATGATGTATATGAGGTGGGTTCGATTACACCCGGAGATATATTTGGTGAAGCTTCAGTGTTGTACCAAGGAACAGCGGGTGCAGAGGTTCGGGCTATCGATGATTGTGAGTTGTATGTTGTTCCAGCAGAGACTGTACACATGTTGTTTGATAGCAATGAACGCTTTCTTCGGGCGACAACGCAGTTAGCAGAACGACGAGCTGCGGCGAGTGCCTTGGCGGTCAACCCTGTTTTTGCAACCCTACCCATGGCTGTGCGTGAAGTTGCATTGTACAATGCAAAATATGTTAATGTTAAAGAGGGTGAGGTGATTATCCACGAAGGTGATGAAGCATCTTTTATGTTTTTAATTTTAGCAGGTAAGGTGGAAATAAGTTTACATCACCCCAGTGAACTTGATAAGCACATTTTTGTGGCTGAGCGTGGTTCAGGGGATGAGCTGGGTGAGATTGCAGTGATTACAGGTTATCCTCATGGTGCAACTGTAAAGGCCTTGGAGCCTGTGCGCGTATTGGCATTGCGCAATGCTTGTATCACAGCTTGGAGTGGTCGCTATTCTGACTTTGGTTATGCGCTTTATGGGCAAGTATATCGTAAACTTAAAGAAAATAGAGCTATGCTTAGTGCGGTTTTGGACGATAGAGATGCACGGGATATGACGATTAACACGATTCCTTCACTCGAGGACTATAAACTTAAGAATCACCTTTAGACTGAATTTTTGCTAGTTGGTCACGGTATTTGGCAGCGTCTTCAAACCTTAAATCGGCGGCAGCTTCGGTCATCAATCGTTCCAGTTCATTGA
This sequence comes from Ghiorsea sp., assembly GCA_030950765.1. Taxonomy (GTDB): domain Bacteria; phylum Pseudomonadota; class Zetaproteobacteria; order Mariprofundales; family Mariprofundaceae; genus Ghiorsea. The sequence goes on along the minus strand of JAUZQX010000070.1, from coordinate 432 downwards.
TGCGCACTTTTCTGTCGTAATCATTGAGTATTTCAGGTTCGGCAACTTCAGGGATATGGGCATAATCCATATTGTAAACCGAGCCGAGAATGTCTTGAATTTCTTTTTTAATGGTTAAAGGCGTGATGCCATGTTGCTGGTTGTAAGCCAACTGTTTTTCGCGGCGGCGGGAGGTTTCATCCATAGCTTGATGCATGGATTTCGTGATTTTGTCGGCATACAAGATGACTCGCCCTTCGACATTTCGTGCGGCGCGACCAATGGTTTGAATCAACGAGCGCACAGAGCGCAGGAAACCTTCTTTGTCGGCATCAAAAATACAGACCAGACTTACTTCGGGTAAGTCTAGTCCTTCACGTAATAGGTTGATGCCTATCAAAATGTCAAACTCCCCCAAACGTAAGTCACGCAAGATTTCCATGCGTTCAATGG
>JAUZQX010000007.1 GCA_030950765.1 Ghiorsea sp. | reverse complement strand
CCGCCTAACAACACCCCACTTCCACTGGCTTGCCCTTTTTTTTTTTCAAAACCTTCCACCTACCCCCCTTTTGGCGTGCTTAACGCCCCACTTCCATGGTGAGAAACGCTATTTACTGACTACTTTTTCGCGTTTCTTGGCATTTTTGTACTCAGAAATGCTCTTTTCACGCATTTAAGGATTTTTGAGGAAGGTCTATGATAGGTTTACGATACCTATTTGACGAAGATTAGCGTATGCATCAAATAGTAGGCAATCTAGTTTGAGGTAAAACAACACTCAAACCACGCCAAACAGCTTGAATATCATATGCTGCAATATCAGGCAGTGAGAATTTTATAGATTCAGCATGCAGGCATAAGCGGTTGATGCTATTGGCTAGCGCAACCTGACTAAACACTGCATCACCATACTTATCATCACCAACAATAGGAAAACCTATAAATGCGGCATGTACCCTGATTTGATGGGTGCGCCCCGTAATAATTTTAATGCGCACCAGCGAGCTATCTTTATGGGTTTCCACAGGCGAAAAATATGACACCGCGCGTTTACCCTTGTTTTTATCTACTTTGACTGACCAACTACCATCTTTATGTTTCACTTTAAACAATGGTGCATCCACTTTTCGATGACTGCCCTGCCACACACCTTTCACCAGTGCTACATAATGTTTATCTACGCCTCGATTTTCCTGCTGTTTCTGAAAGGCGCGTAATGCACTTTTTCGCTTGGCAACCACCAGCACACCCGATGTTGGTTTATCCAATCTATGCGCCAGTTCCAAATATGGTGCATCAGGACGCGATTGTCGCAATAACTCAATCACACCAAGACTATCAGGCGCACCTTCTTGTGAAATAACCCCATGCACAGCCAAACCCGCTGGTTTATTGATAAAAATAAAGCGCGAATCTTCAAATATAATCGATGCTTCCAAATCTTGGGCTGAATAGGTGAACATTTGGCAAAACTAACTGAGTTTCAACAAAGCTGAAACCATACATACAGCATAAAATTCCACTGCCCTTGCCAAAAGGCAACTTCGAGCCACACTTGCAGCATGTTTATCCATCACAAACTGGGCTATAAATGTTAGACTTCCTTACCTTTCAAAGCTTTATCAGTCTGCCCGCACTTTTTATCTTCTATTACCTTGGTGCTTTGATACTGCCCATTATCACTTGGTATTTATGCCTTAAACTCAGTCAAAAGCTGAATATTGCCCGCCTTAACCTCAAAAAAGGGCAGCAATGGATGTGGCAATCACTAAATACTACGCAACAAAGCAGGGTCATCTTATTTTTTATCTTGATGCTGGGATTCATCGAGTTATTTTGGCGTATGATGTTTGAATTTCTTATCGCTTATATGCAAATGCACGATGCATTGGTGAACCCCTAACTGTCGTTATGCTTATTCCATTTATCTTAAACTGTATGATTGTTGGCGTTGCCGTGATGATTCACTATGAAGTATTATTTCGAATGACATCGGTGATGCCTAAACTCAAAATAAAACATCGCCTACGCATTGTCTTTGGCGTGTTTGGTGCTTTGGTTGCCCATGTGATTGAAATTTGGGTGTTTGCAATAGCTTATTACCTTATGCATCACAGCCAAAGCTGGGGTTATCTGGAAGGCAACTACAATGGCAGCTTATTGGATGCAGCCTATTTTTCGTTTACCACCTTCACCACACTTGGTTTTGGTGACATTGTACCGCATGGTATGCTTCGCTTTTTGGTGGGTATTGAAGCAGTTACAGGGCTTGTGTTGATTACTTGGACAGCATCATTCTTATACTTTGAAATGCAACGTTATTGGCAAGATAAGTAACACTTATTTTACAGATGCAATGCGCTCTGTAAGTGCCTGACTGATCACTACGGCTTGTTTGGGTTGTAAGAAAGACAGAATTTTACCCACTTGTTTTTCACTCATACGCGAAAATATTTTAACCACAATACTTAAATCCATTTGGGCGATGACAGGTGCGGCACGATCGGCTTTCATGCCTTCATACACTGCCGTTAAACGTTTGATTTTTTTATCTTTAATGCTTTGTTCTTCTGCCAACATACTTTGGATACGTGCTTCAAGCTGCAATAGTTCCGTAATCTTTCCTTGTGCGCGTTGCTCGGCTTCTTGGATAATCATTTCACGCTCTTCCAGCTCTTTTTCGCGTTCACTTAAGGCTTTTTTCTGCTCACGCAAAGCCAAAAGGTTACTGGTATCTTGCTGTGGAGCATTACGCTCTTCTTTAAGTGTCATTTGCTCGGCAGCTTCAACCGAAGGAATCATATCTTGATTGATAAATTGGGTTGCCCAACTTTCTACATCCGTTTTCTTGGTTATGCTAGCCACGTCTTTTTTTACTAGGCTAGTCTCTTCAACCTCTAACGGCGTAGGAATCGCAGTAAGCACTTGTTGTGGCTGCAAAAATGGTAAACTTATTTTACCCAGCCCCAATACTGTAATCATCACCATCAGGCTCATCATCACCATTTTATTCATATTTAAGCCAGCCATCATACCACCTCTGTACGCTTACCAAACATTTTGGCTGAATACTGATCATCCAAAACATTCTGTTGTGTTTGTTCTTGTTTACGCTGGGCTGTATGTGCATGTTTTTGCGCCATGGTTTCATGTGCTTTGCATTTTTTATGTTGCTCAGCCCATTTCTTGCGCTGTTCTTCAATGGCTTTATCCAAGGCTGCAATTTCACAGCTCACTTCGTAAATGCGTAAGCGTTGCTCTTGGGTTGCCTGCTCTAGCATCAACAGTTCTGTTGCTTGCGTACCATGTTCCATATTGCTTACACGTTGGGCTTCCAATGTTGCCCGCATTTGAATGGCATCATTCATTTTTACTTCAAGCTCAACGTGATAACCTGTGAGTTGCTTAAGGATCTCGCTTTCTTTATCTCGTTTATGTTCTGAGACTTGTGATAGGAGTTGATGTGGGGAGCGTGTCATGGTTAAAAGCTTTGGGGTTCAGGTTGTCCCTGCCCCTGCCCCTGAATCTGTCCTTGCATCTGCGGCTGTTGAACCTGTTGTGCAGTGATATGTGGTTTATTTTGAATCAATTGCATAATCATTTGCTCTGCACTTTCTCTGCTGCATACATCATGCATACCTTGCTGCAAAAACGTCTCAATCGCAGGCATATGTTGAATAATGCTATCAAGTTCTGGATTACTGCCCTGTTCATATGCACCCATTTTAATCATATCCTCCATATGTTCATACGCTGATACTTCTTTACGCAAGGCACGTGCCGCTTTTAGTACTTCAGGAGGACTGAGTTGATTTTCTAGGCGACTAATACTGCGCAACAAGTTAATCGCAGGATAATGCCCGCGCTCAGCATATTTCCTATCCAACACAATATGCCCATCCAATACCGACATCGCCGAATCCGCCACAGGGTCGGCATTCAAATCTTCGCCTTCAACCAATACCGTATAAAACGCACTGATACTACCTTCATTTTCACCAGGGCCTGCACGTTCTAACAAATCTGCCATGGCAGTAAAACACGAGGGTGTAAAACCTTTACTTGCTGGCGGCTCACCCAACATCAAACCAATTTCACGTTGAGCCTGAGCAAAACGAGTTAAGCTATCCATCATCAATAAAACTTGTTTGCCTTGGGCGCGAAATACCTCTGCAATGGTGGTTGCCATCAACGCAGAGCGCACCCTAAGCACAGGCGGCATATCCGATGTTGCCACCACCACAATTGTGCGTTTTAGAGCTTCTTCACCCAATGAATAGTCAATAAATTCACGGACTTCTCGATTTCGCTCACCCACCAAAGCAATCACATTGATTTCTGCATCAGAATTGCGCGCCAACATGCCCATGAGCATACTTTTACCCACACCGGGCCCTGCAAACAAACCCAAACGTTGCCCAAACCCCATGGGTAAACAGGCATCCATCATACGAACACCTAGTTCCATCGGTTTTTGAATCAATTGCCTTTTCATGGGGTTAAGCTTTTCACCATACAAGGAATACGATGCACCCGAACACGTTAAAGGTTCACCATCCAGCGGTTCACCCAACGCATTTAGCACATGACCAAGCAACTGTTCATCCACCTGCACAGATGGGTAAGCATTGCGCGGTGCTACAGCGTCACCAGGTGCTATGCCTCGCGTGGAGCCCACTGGCATCATCAGGGTTTTATCATCACGAAAACCCACAATCTCAGCTTCAATGGCATGTCCTGATGCCGTTAAAATATCACACGCTTCACCAATACTGCGCTTCATACCCGTGGCTTCAATCATAGGACCTAGCACTTTAAATACGCGCCCACGGATAGATGACGATGTCTGATATTTCAAACCATCCAATACCTGTTGCCTATGTTGTTTATCCCATAAAACAGAATCAACCATGGGGCATCAATTGCTCACGCACATGTTTTAATGCTTCATCTAAGCTTTGTTTGGGGTCAATCAAGGCATCTTGTTCTGCTGTCATCAATCGGCATGTGCCTGCTGGAATATCTTGTCCTGTTTGAAAATAAACCTTATCAACAAGCGTTGTCATTTTCTTAAACATCGTCAAGTCTTGTGGGTGAACAAGAAGCACCACGCGACTTTCTGCGCTAGGTAAAACCTGAGCTAATGTTTGGTTTATCGATGTCTCTAACGATTGTGCCACATCAAGGTTTTCTACACCCATCACATGTTCAATCACCATGGTTGTTATATCCATCACCGTATCCACCGATTGCTGTTGTAGGTTAACCAACTCTTGCTCTGCGTGCTGCAAAACCAACTGCATACTTTCAATAATTTGTTCAGCACGTTTTTCACCCAAAACCAAACCTGATTTTTCACCTGCTGCATAAGCTTTATCATAAGCTTCTTGCTCAATCACTGCAGCCCTGCTTTGCGCTTCGCTGAGCATATTTTCAAGTTCATCCATGCGTTTCTTTTCTTCAGAGATAACGTCTGTAGCTGTTGCCTGCTGCTGTAATAAAGGTTGCATGGGTTTAAGCTGACCTTCTATCGAAGGTTCAAACTGAGGTTTATGTGTAGCATGGTTTGGCATATCATTTACAGGTGCAGCATCAGAAAAAGAAGCATACGGAAACGGTGCTTTTTCTTGGGATGTTTGTTCAGTCATCATCGCTGTAGGTAAAGGTTCTAAAGCCATGATTATACCATGTCATCGCTGCTTAATGATATGGCACCTTCATCATCAAGTTTGCGAACAACCTGTAAAATAGTTTGTTGTGCTTCTTCTACATCGGCAAGTTTTAATGGCCCCATCACCTGCATATCTTCACGCATAATCTCTGCTGCACGTTGCGACATATTACCAAAGAAACTTTCTGCCAACTCATCAGGCGCACCTTTGAGTGCTTTAACCAAATCATCGGATGAAATATGTTTGAGTAATGTTTGAACGTCTTTGGCAGACAATGCCAGCAAGTCTTCAAAAATAAGTAATAGTTTATCGACTTGAGAAAACAAATCTTCATCTTTGCTTTCCAAACGTTCAAGCAAAGGTCTGGAAATATCTTTATCCAATGTTTTAAGAATCTCTACCAAGCTCACCATACCATCAAAGCTGATACCAGAGCTACCTGTAGACTCCGCCATTTCGCGCTCAAGTGTTTCTTCAATATCACGCACCAACTCGGATGGTACCGACTCAATTTTAGACATGCGTAACACCACAGACATTTGCATATCCTCAGGAAGCTCAGCAATCACTTGGCTGGCAACATCTGCTGGTATCTTACTTAGTATCAAAGCAATGGTTTGCGGATGTTCTGCTTCAACATAGGAGACAATCATCGCTGGGTTGATACGCGATAACTTTTCCCAAACCGTGAACTGCCTTGGTTTCTCTAAATACTCAATAATTTCTTTGGCTTTGTCTTGGTCAACAGCATGTTCTAAAAGCAGCATCACATCTTTTTGGGAGCTGTATAAAAGCGGGTCACTGGATTCATGAATTTCTAAATATTCATCCAGTACCGCTTGTAATACATCTGTATCAATACGCCCAAGCTCAGACATTTTACGACTGATTCTTGCCAATGTTTGATCATCCAAATCTTGGATAATGGGTGTAGCCGCTTCAGGACCTATGGCATACAATAAAATAGCGGCTTTATCTTCCCCTTTAAGCTCTTTGAGTTTGTCGGTCATACCGAACTCACCCATTCGTTGACCACACGACTGGCTCTATCAGGATTATTTAATACCGCATTACGTGCTTTGTTCATCTGCTCAACATGTTCAGATTCAGCACCAACAATAGATACACCATTGGCATCCAAACCCAAGGCATTCAATTCTTCTGTTTTACTTTCAGATATACGTTTGGCAAGTGGTTTCATGATAAAGAAGGCAACCAAAATCAAAGCGAGCATAGCCAAACCATAACGCATCAGTTCTAAATAAAATGTTTTATCCACCACGCCTTCCATATCCATAGTCGCAGCACTGGATAAATCCATCAAAGGCATACTTTGCACCTCTACCGAATCTCCCCTATCTTCATTAAAACCAACAGCATTTTGTACCAATGTTTTAATCGTTCTCAACTCTTCATCGCTACGTGGCACAAATGTTTTATCACCATTTTCACCTTCTTTATAACTACCACCCACAATCACCGCAATCGATACTTTTTCAATCGTGCCAAAAGGTACGATACGATGTTCGGTGCGACTGCTGATTTCATAGTTTGCCGTATTTTCATTGCGCGTTGCTTCTTCAGAAGGTGGGTTTTGTGTTGCAAGCGAACCATCTGGGTTGACAGAATCAGGATTGTTGGATGTCATACCTGGTACACCCATGGCAACACCGTCTACAGCTTTACGGCTTTCTTTGACTGTTTTAGAGCTGCGTAATACTTGCTCATCAGGGTTGTAAATTTTCGCATTACTTTCTACATATTCACGATTAATCGCTGTCGTCACCCGCACAATAGCCTGTCCTGAACCAACAATTTGTTCCAACATGCTGGTCAAACGCACTTCATAACCCTGCTCAAGTTTGGCTTGGTAATCCAACATGCCCTGCCCTTCACC
>JAUZQX010000069.1 GCA_030950765.1 Ghiorsea sp. | reverse complement strand
GGATGCCCAAGCAGTATTGGCTGAGCGCTTGGATGTGGTTCAAGATGCTATTTATGAACTTGAAAAACCAACAGCATTTATCAAAGAATGAGTGAACCTATGAAAATATGGGTAGATGCTGATGCTTGTCCTGTGCCAGTCAAAGACATTCTTTTTCGAGCGGCAGAACGCGCAAAAATAAACACAATCTTGGTTGCAAACAGTATGATGCGGGTGCCGAAATCGGCTTATATCAGCGCAGTTCAAGTGGATGCAGGCGCAGATGTTGCCGACCAATATATTGTGGATGCATTGGATGTTGGCGATTTGGTGATTACTGCTGATGTACCATTGGCTGCAGATGTTATCGAGAAGGGCGGCTTAGCTTTGAATCCCAGAGGCAGTATGTTTACGCCTGATAGCATCAAAAGTCAGCTCAGTATGCGTAACTTTATGGATGACTTACGTGGAAGTGGGGTGATGACTGGTGGGCAAGCCGCATTTAATCACAGCGACAGGCAAGCTTTTGCCAATCAGTTGGATAAAATCTTGACCCAATACCAGAAGCGGGAAGGTTTGCTATGAATGCACAAAATCACATCAATGATTTAGAGATTCCAACCAGAGATATATAAGCAAGTCAGATGTTTTTCAAGCCAAGTGTTTGCTTGGTCGTTTAAAGATTATGGTGCTGAATACACTGCCTTTATTGATGCGGGTGTGCATGGTGGGTTTTATCAGTCCGATGCTAAGGTTTCCACGGCGCAAGGCAGTGTGTTGATTGTGTTGTATAGCGTAAATCTGGAAGCGACACAGGATGAAGTTAAAATGGCAGCTGAAAGTGTTTGCAAACCAATTTTGACATTTCCAGGTGGGCGGCGTTTTCATTTTACAGACCCAAGCGACAATGAATTTGCTGTGTGGTCGGATAAGTCAGTCATAGCGAATTATCTGCCAAGCAGACACAAAAAAGGCTGCTGTTCAGGAGTGAATGAGCAGCCTTTTTATCATATGACTTGCTACGTTATTTTTTAGCGCAATCCCAGCCCCAAGCGCGTTGTTTTTCAACAAATGCTTCAGCCTTTTCTTCGCAATAACCCACTTTGTTATCTGCACGCCACAAGCTTTCTGTACCTGACATTTTTGTATAGGTTACTTCACAAGGTACAGCCTGACCATCATTGGCATAAACTACGCTGATTTGGCGCTCTTGATTACCATGCGTACATACATAGGTCTCATTTGCGAGTAGTGGTGTTGCAAGCAATATACTTGAGCAAGTTACTGTGAGTGCGATTTTTTTAATTGAAATCATATTGACCTTCCTCTTTCCCTTCATTCTTAGTGTGCGTTATGATGCAGCTATATAGGCAATGTCACGGTGTTGCATATCACAAAGCATGTAACTTTTGGCTCAGCATAACGACTCTATGAGTATAGTTGGTTATTTGAGGAAGGTAAAGCGATGTACATTTTATTTTTGACAACGCTTGCATTGGTTGCCTTTGCTGCAAACTCTATTTTATGCCGTTTGGCACTTTATGAAGGTTTGATGGATGCGGGAAGTTTTACTGCAGTTAGGCTTATATCGGGTGCACTCATGCTTGGTCTTATTGTTTCTTTGCGTAAACAACAGCAATATAATTTACAATCATCGGGCAGCTGGTTGGCAGCTTTGCTGCTGTTTATTTACGCCATTACATTTTCTTATGCTTATATCGCTTTGGATATTGCGACAGGTGCATTGATTTTGTTTGCTGCTGGACAAATAACCTTGATTTTAGCCGCGTTATTTTATGGCAGCCGACTCAGTTTATTGGAATGGCTGGGTTTATTGTTGGCATTTTCGGGTTTTATATATCTGATGTTACCCAGTGCAACGACACTATCGTGGGGTGGTTTTGTATTGATGAGTATATCGGGTGTGGTATGGGGCTTATATGCGTTGATGGGTAAAAGCTCAAACCAGCCTTTAGCGGACACCACCAGTAATTTTATACGCAGTATTCCTATGGTTGTTCTATTGATGTTGTTTTCTTTTGAATATACAAACCTGAATGCGCAAGGTTTGTTGTATGCAGTGTTGTCGGGGGCAATAGCATCGGGGGTTGGATATACGATTTGGTATATGGCTTTGGAGAAGTTACAAACGATTCATGTTGCAGTAGTGCAACTGCTTGTGCCTGTGCTTGCTGCATTGGAAGGTGTTATGTTGCTAAACGAAACGATAACGATGCAGTTCATCATAGCTTCCATAATTATTTTGACGGGTGTTTTGTTGGTGGTGCTTCAACGGAACAAAGCTTAGCTTTATCCATAGAAGTGGACGAAAAGTAAGCAGCATGCTTCAATGCTGATTATGAAATACTTGTTAGAACAGCCTTGTTGGCAAATGCGGTTGCAAGATACTTTTGCCTTGCCTTATATGCAGAAACTTGAAGCTTTTTTGCAAGGTGAGCATGACGCAGGTAAAATAATATACCCAAAGTCAGAGCATGTTTTCCAAGCGTTGAATACAACAGCCTTTAATCAAGTAAAAGTGGTGATTCTTGGACAAGACCCATACCATGGCGAAGGGCAGGCGCATGGTTTGTGTTTTTCTGTGCCACCAGACATACGCATGCCACCATCCTTAAAAAATATATACAAAGAACTTCACCAAGATTTGGGTGTTACGATGCCAAATCATGGTTGTTTGCAAGCCTGGGCAGAGCGAGGTGTGTTGCTATTAAATAGTGTGCTTACTGTTGAGCAAGGCAAAGCTGCATCACATCAAAACAAGGGTTGGGAACAATTCACAGATAAAATTATTGCCTTGATTAATGATGAAAAAGAACATGTGGTGTTCATCTTGTGGGGCGCTTATGCGCAGAAGAAGGGTGCGTTTATTGATGCATCCAAACACTTGGTGATTCACGGTTTGCACCCATCACCTTTATCAGCACATCGTGGCTTTTTTGGGCAACACTATTTTTCACAAACAAATATTTATTTGGAGCAACATGGTCTAACAACCATTGATTGGACATTACCTGAGCAGGAAGAAGTTTGTAAACAATTGGAGCTAGGTGGGGGTAGTTTATATGACATCAGATGATACAGAGTTTTACTTTCGCCCTGAGCCTGTACAAACCAGCGCAACAACAGTTATGGCATTGTTGTTCAATCAATGCCGACTATTGTTAGGTAGGGTGGACAATGATTGTGTGTTTGTGCCTATTCGTGATTTGCAGTTTCAGTCGGTGGTTACCCAAGACGAAGTTATCTTCATTTATGCGCAAGGTGGTTATGCCTTAGACCGCAATGGTGAAGGTGGACGATTGATTAATATTTCGTGGCGATGGGATAACCTTGTCCGAGACTCTTTAACCGAACCCGTGCCAATGCATGTTACCTTTTACGGCAATAACCTTGAAGAGATACAACGTAGGCTTTTAAGCTCCTTTCCTGCTGCTGTGCAATCCAAATTGGATGCGATGAACCGTGACAAAGGAGCCTTACCAGACAATTGTAAAATCCTGCCGTTTCATCCACCTAAAAAAGTTAAGCGCTAGGGAAGCTCTGAACAAGACATGAACGCATATATTGTGTCCCGTGCATCCAAAATCTGCGTTGTGCGTTTGAGCAATAGTCTTGGTATTCCATGCAACACACGCCTAGATTTTGAATGCTCTGAAATACAACCTGCTTCATCCAGATTTATTCAGATCTTCTCTAGCTCTTTAAGCCGTCAAGCTAGCAAACAATGTTGGTAGTTTTTCAGGAAGTTTGTCTACATTATCAATAATTGTATAATTATTTTCACCAAAGATACGTTTGACATAAGCATCGGCATGAGGGTCTAAAGTCAGGCAATAGGTTAATACACCTGTGCTGTATAACTCTTCCACGGCCTTTTTGGTATCATGGCGTAAATGTTGCGGATCGCGTTCATCAATATCCGCGGGTTCACCATCGGTGACCAAAAGAATCAACTTACGTTTCTGTTGTTGTCTTAACAGATGACTTCCCGCATGGCGCAAAGCAGAACCCATACGTGTGGATAAACCACCCTTCATACCTGCCAAACGTGACTTGGCATCATCATCAAAATGCTGAGTAAAGTCTTTGAAACGATAGTATTGCACATCGTGCCTACCGTCGGAGGCGAAACCATGAATGGCAAACGGGTCTCCAATACCTTCCATTGCTGTTGCAACCAAAGTAGAAGCTTCACGGGTCAGTTCTAACACAGTTTTATCCGAGCCGTTCATGGGCTCATTGGTAGACTCTGATAAATCAAGAAGCAAAACTACGGATAAGTCACGTGTATTTAACACGTTGCGCATGGTAATGCGCGGATTGGGTTGTTCTCCCATGCGAAGAGAAATCATAGCATCAATGGCTGCATTGATGTCTACTTCATCACCATCTTCTAGGTTACGCATACGTTGCACACCTGCAGGTGTTAACAAATCAATAATTTGTTTGATTCTATGCGCAATAGGACGATGGTCATCAAGGATAGCTTGAATGTCTTCGACATGCCCACGCGGTTGTCTACGTTCATACACCGTTACCCAATCAGGGCGGTGTAATTGGATTTGATAATCCCACTCTTGATAATGGAAAGGGTCAGAAATCGCCTCTTTGCCCCACATATCATTGAAACTAATCTGTTCATCCGTCAAATCATCTTCATAAGGGCGCAGGTTGGTGGAACATGTCCATACTTCTTGGGCATCATCACCAGCCAACTCACAATCAACTTCATGTGCCATTTCAATGGCACTGACTTCTTTGCGTACTTGGCGCTGACTAGCAGGCACATAATCAAATTCTGCATCCCAGTTCGCTTCTTCAAACTCCCACACATAACGGTTGTCATCACGATAAGGAATATCAATGCGCTCTAAAATACGCAGACTAGGCACGGCTTTGCGCGTTGAAAAGATGTTGAATAAGTCCAAACCCATATGCCAACTGAATTGGTTGTCATCTTGTTTTTCTTCAATGTTAGCGTGGAAGCGCTGCACCAGTTCAGTAAGTTCCAGATCATTTGTAGTCACCGTGTCATCCAACAGCATTAGAGCCACATGTTCTAAAATTGGCATGGTTGGGTGTTCTGGTCCATCTTCATGTGGCACTTCAATCAATGATTTCCATAAACGCTGAAGACCAGGGAAATCTTGTACGGCTTTGTACTCCACACGGGCATCTTCAATCAAACCAATGAAAAACATTTGTGCAGGGCTAAGTTGATCTGCTGAAATCGGTGCGGTAGAATACATCATATGCGATGCCATATGTGCTGCAGTTGCGCGATAGACTTCTAAACCAGCAATGTCGGCAATATTATCCAAAGCATCAGGAAGGTGTAAAATACGATGTTCTATAAAAGGGCGGAAATCTGCAAAATCGGCACCTGTTGGGCGTAAGAAGAAGTCTCTTCCCCATAAAGCACGCAGGTAGAAATTGAGTTTGCGTTGTGTTTTGACCAATAATATGCCGCTACGTTCTTTTTGTAAAACAGCGCGGCTATCCGCGGATTCTAAGTTGAAATAAGCCGTTAAATTATTGAAATCACGGCGATATGCTTGCGCACCAAAGGTTGACCAACGACGCAAACCACTCAAGGTGAGTTTGGATAATAGTTCATCGATATGATTGAGCATGGGTTTCACGCCACGCGATGCTGTGGATGCCAATTGGTGGATTAAGGTTAAATAACCTCGAAATAGTTCAGCGTCACCCAAGTTGCGTGCTGCTGTAGGCATGCTGGCAAATAACAATGAAACAACTGCGCCTGAGGTCATAGAGGAAAGTTTCATGGCCGCACTAAGGCAGTCATCAATCACATCTTCACCACACTCTTTCGCCACCAAAGGCATTTCTTGCAAATAAGAAATCACCACATCATTGCCGCGACCTAAGTTGATGAGCGTTTTTGCGCCATCCAAATAGGTTTGCAAACCGACAGGGGACATTACACGTGAAGCTTCTTGGAAAGTGCTTTGCAACACATCCTTAATTTCAGGCGCGACATCTTGAAGTGTATCTTGATAGTCTTCGAGCTTTATCATATTGCTTAACCTCTAAAGAAATACATCACAGCAAACAAATGGACTGCCCATCATGAGAGTAACGGGTCGGTTAGAACCAGCCAGTCAGAACCAATAGGGCAGAACCGAGTAGGTCATAAAGTCAGACGAGTGTTACCCGAAAAAGGTTTCAACCGCAGCATTTAAAGTATCACACATGTCTGGGTCATCCGTCAATGGCGTTACCATAGTCATGGTGCAAGCTGCCATTGGCGCAACACCTTTGCTGATAAGTTGACCTGCATATACCAATAGACGGGTGGAAATACCTTCATCCAAGCCGTGACCTTTTAAGTTGCGAGCGCGGTGGGCAATGTGCACAAGCTTTTCAGCGGTTACTGCATCAACACCAGACTCTTTAGAAACAATGCTAATTTCGGTTTTCTCTTCAGGATAATCAAAGCTCATCGCACCGAAACGCTGCTTGGTGGATTGTTTCAAATCTTTCATCAAGCTTTGGTAACCAGGGTTATAAGAAATGACCAATTGAAAATCAGGGTGTGCTTCAACAAGTTCGCCTTTTTTATCCAGTGGTAAGCTGCGACGGTGATCAGTCAGCGGGTGAATAACGACAGTTGTATCCTGACGAGCTTCAACGATTTCATCAAGGTAACAAATTGCACCAATACGTGCGGCAGTTGTTAAAGGACCATCTTGCCATTTGGTGCCATCTTTATCTAAAAGGAAACGACCAACCAAATCAGAAGCAGTCATATCTTCATTACAAGCC
>JAUZQX010000068.1 GCA_030950765.1 Ghiorsea sp. | reverse complement strand
GATGAAGCAGATTGTATTTCAGGGCATTCAAAATCCAGGCGTGTGTTGCATGGAATAGCAAGGCTATTGCTCAAACGCACAACGCAGAGTTTGGATGCACTGGACACAATATATGCGTTCATGACTTGTTCAGAGCTTCCCTAGCCTCATTTCCACTTTTTTTAATGCTCACCTCGTTCAATAGAGGACGAGGCTTTATGACTCTGTTAGCCTTGCGGCATGAAAAATAATGTTGTATATAAGAAAGTTTGTATTGCCAATGGTTTGAAGCAGTTTGAAATCAAAGACATCTTTGCCTTGGGTGGTTTGGAGCTAAGCAGTAGTGCCATTAAAGCCTTGTCTGCGGGTGCAAAAAACAAGAACTATGAAAAAATGAGTGATGAACAACTTGAAGCATTTATGAATGGCTTAATTGTTTATTGGCGTGGTGATGTTGATGAACCAAACCTTGTACCGCAAGGTCTGGAAAATCTGATTACAAACAGTAATGCTGATGTGTTGGTGGAATTAGAAAGCTTGGTTGCCGAAGCACAGCTCGCCCTTCGAGATGCTAAAAACGATTAAAGCCTGAATATGTCACCAGAAAACACCACCACACCTGAATACCTATCTGCCAATCTTTCTCAAGTGGGTTTGGCTTATGACTTAGCCAAACGCGCCAAAAAGAGCAGCCGCCTGCATGTATGGATTTGTCCTGATGTGCGTTCTTATCGTATTTTAGCCGAAGAATTATCTTTTTTCCTCCAAGATAAACCCGAATTATTATGGCGTTTCCCTGCTTGGGAAGTCTTGCCATATGATAGAGTAAGCCCACACCATGGCATAGTCGGTGAACGTTTTGCCACTTTGGGTAGATTGTTACATGAACCCAAACCACAAGGCATTCTGATTACATCCTTGCCAGCATGGCTGCATCGCATTGCACCGGCGCATACCGTGGCAGCGCATGTTTGGCAGTTAAAAGTTGGGCAACGCCTAGATATTGCCAAACTCACCACCCAGCTTGCTGAATCAGGCATGCAAGCTGCCGAACGGGTATTGGTGCAGGGCGAGTTTGCCATGCGTGGTGGTCTATTGGATATTTGGCCTGCCACCGAAGAAAAACCACTACGCCTTGATTTGTTTGATGATGAAATTGAATCCATTCGTTATTTTGACCCTGAAACCCAACGTTCAGCTGAACATTTGGATGAATTCACATCAGTTCCTGTACGTGAAGTGATTTTAGATGGGCAAGGTGTAGAAACCTTTTCCGCTGCATTTCGTGCACGTTTTCCGCAACATCGCACCCACCCTATGCTTTCAGCCGTACAAAAAGGACGTTTACACCCTGGTATTGAAGCTTTATTACCACTGACCTACCCTGAAACAGCACGATTACCTGATTATCTACCCAAATCTGCACAAATCTACAGTGTAGCTAGCTTAGAGGAAAAACAACTAAGCTTTGCCGAGCAAGTGCGTGGGCAATATGAAATGGTCAAGATGAATGGTGAACCATCCATTGCACCACAAGAGCTTTATGCGCTGGATACCAGCACACAAGTCTTACATCTGGAAACCGAAGCCCATATTCAAGCGGCACCAAGCATTATCCGTTGGCAGTCATCACCTAAACCTGTGCAAGCCATGCTGGATTGGTTGCAAAAAAGACTGGATGATGATTGGAAATTGATGCTGGTCGCACACAGCATGGGTCAACAAGCCCGCATGTTGGATGTATGCAGCCCGCTGTCTAAGAACATTTATGAAGTTAAAGGTTTGTACGACTGGCTGAATAAAAAAGTTGTTACTTCATTGGGCTATTTGGAAGCTGGGTTTATTCTTGAAGATGAGAAGAAAATTGTTTTAACAGGGCAAGAGTTGCTCGGGCAACGTTTGCCACGCCGCCGCAAAAGTGCAGTAACGATTCGTGCTGATTTATTCAGCTCATTGCAAGAGCTTAAAGCTGGCGACCCTGTGGTGCATGAAGACCATGGTGTAGGCCGCTACAAAGGGCTTGTGGCGATGGACGATGAAGATGTGTTGTCCGACTTTTTGCACATTGAATATGCAGGTGGCACCAGCATTTATTTACCTGTGGAAGAGTTGGATAGACTGCACCGTTATACGGGTGACGATAATCCGCCGCTGAATAAACTTGGCTCAGACAAGTGGAAGAAGACCCGCGAGCGCGTCAAAAAAGATTTACTGGCAATGGCACATGAATTGATTGCCATTGATGCAGCGCGCAGCCAAGCCAAACGTACACCGATTCATATCGCTGATTTCCAAGAAGATTACGATACTTTTTGTGCCCGCTTTCCCTTTGAAGAAACCGATGAGCAACTGCAAGCCATTGAAGCCACACTTGATGACTTAAGCAAAGCTGCACCCATGGACAGAGTGATTTGCGGCGATGTTGGTTTTGGTAAAACAGAAGTTGCTATGCGGGCTGCCTTTGCCGTGGCTCGCTCGGGTAAACAAGTCGCGATTCTTGCCCCCACCACAGTGCTTGCCACCCAACATGCAGCTGCATTTAGCGATAGGTTTTCAGGATTAGGTTTAAAAGTGGCTCTTTTGTCACGTTTACAGGGGAAAAAGGAAAGTAATACGATTATTGATGGTTTGAAAAACGGTGATATTCGTGTGGTTGTTGGTACGCATAGATTGTTATCCTGCCAATCGGACTTTGCTGATTTGGGTATGGTGATTGTCGATGAAGAGCAACGATTTGGTGTGAAACACAAAGAACAACTGAAGAAACTACATGCCACCGTAGCACTATTAACCCTAACCGCCACACCTATTCCACGCACCTTGCATCAAACCCTTTCAGGTTTACGCTCAGTCTCCATTATCAGCACACCGCCTGCCGAACGTGAACCGATTCGCACCATGGTTTGCCAATATGATGTGCATTTGGTCAATGAGGCAATTCGTCGCGAGTTATACCGTGGTGGGCAGGTCTATTATTTGCACAACCATGTCAAAAGCATACACCGCATTGCCGATAGATTGCGAGAAGATATTCCTGAAGCACAAGTTGGTATTGCCCACGGACAAATGTCGCCAGCCGAGCTAGATAAACAAATGATGGATTTTTATGAAGGTCGATTGCATGTGCTTGTTTGCACCACCATTGTCGAATCAGGCTTGGATGTTGCCAATGCCAATACTTTGTTGGTGGAACGCGCAGACATGTTGGGTTTATCACAATTGCATCAAATTCGTGGTCGTGTGGGTCGCTCACATCGCCAAGCCTACGCCTATTTATTCACTCCTGACCCCAGAGCCATGACACCCGATGCCAGAGATAGATTGCAAGCCATTGCCGAGCATTCGGAATTAGGCGCTGGTTTTATGATTGCCCGACAAGACATGGAAATACGCGGCGCAGGTAATCTGCTAGGCTCAGAACAAAGCGGTCGTATGGATGCCGTAGGTTTAGACTTATACATGGATATGTTATCTAAAGCCGTGGCAGAGGCCAAAGGCAAACCCATGATTACACATGATGCTGTGGAAGTGGAAATGAGTCTCAATGCCATATTACCACCTGATTACGTACCACAAATTGGTGAGCGTTTGGCGTTGTATCGCCGCATTGCACGTGTTGAAAGCGATGAGCAAGTTTCGATGTTGTTTGAAGAGTTAACAGACAGGTTTGGTAAACTGCCCGATGAAGCTTTGTATTGTTTGGAGAATGCACGTATTCGCTGGCGGGCGCAAAAGCTACACCTCAAAGCAGTTGATGCCTTGCCAAGTGGTGTACGTTTTACATTCACCGAGAAATCACCGATCGAACCCATGGCATTGATGCAACGGGTACAACAAGAACCCAATCGTTTTCGCCTCACCCCAGATGGTCAGCTCACGTTATTAACCAAGGCAGAAAAACGTGCCCGTTTACAACAAACGTCTGACTTTTTGGATGAAATCATCAGCTAAAAATACATCTTAAAATGCCCTTCGCATTGTAAAACCATTTCATTTGAACTAACATCATATGTTAGCGGGTTGAATAATGGATGCGGGAGTCTTAATCATGAAAATATTATGGATGGTTGGGTTAATTTTGGGTTTGGTCACAAATGCACATGCTGTTGAAGTTGAAGGCGTACAAGTTGCCGATACAGCAAATGTCGGTGGGCAAACATTGGTGCTTAATGGTGCGGGCGTTCGCACCAAATTTTTCTTTGATATTTACATTGGTGCCTTGTATTTACCAAGTAAAACCGAGTCTGCAGAAACAGCTATCAACAGCAAAACCAACAAACGTGTTTGGATGTATTTTTTATACGATGAAGTGAGCAAAGATAAATTGACCCATGGCTGGACAAAAGGTTTTGAAAAAAATAGCAAAACCAACTTTGAGCAATTACAAGCGAGGTTGAATCAATTTAATAGCTTCTTCCGCGACATGAAAAAAGGCGATACGGTGGCTTATAATTTTAATGCTGATGGTACAACCGCTGTCATCATCAATGGTAAACCTGCGGGCAGCATTGCAGGAGAAGATTTTCAACATGCTTTACTTGCCGTTTGGTTGGGCAAAAAACCTGCCGATGGCGACCTCAAAAAAGCTATGTTAGGTGAAGATTAAACCTATAAAGTCCCCTCTTCCGCCCATGTTGTTTTTTAACATCATACTTTTAACACTTTTTTTGCCCTTTTCTCATGTTTATGCCGACGAAAATGGGCGTTTTCACCCCTATAAGGACAATGAAGTATTAATTGTACAACAAACATCTGGCGGTGATGAAAAAGCCTTGGCGGGCAATTTCTCCTTTCGTTATGACTTCTTTAATTGCAGCAATAAACCAGGAAAGTTTCTAAAACAAACCTTATGCCCCGCTCAAAATGTCGGCGGCATGAATTTCTTTGTAAGTTATACAACCGCATTTGATTTTTATATGTATGAAACGGGCAATGATACGGTCCGCGCCTCCAAACCCATCATTAATAGGTTAAACAACCCTGCTATTCATTTTGTTTGGGAAAACACAGACCTTTCGCAAGCCATAGGCTGGTGGGGCGTTAACTTTGAGCATAGATCCAATGGGCAAGTCATTAGTGCAGACTTAAAAAACACTGTAGGTGAATACCTCACGCAAATTGAATACAATCAAGGTAAACATGAATACTTTGATGCCCTAAGCAGGTCTGGCAACTACATCACCCTAGCCTTGGGCGGCAAAGGATTAACAGACCAAGGCACATTTTCCATTGGCTATAAAATCTACGTCCTCCAACAAGATGAAGAAGCATCCATCACATGGGGACCTCTCGCTGGAACACAAACAAAATTCAGTGATTTTGACCGCATCACCCTTTCCTTCACAGAACGATTTGATGAACCTATTTTTAGAAGCGTGTTGGATTCTATTGGCATGGGCTTAGATTTCACCGTCGGCGACAGAGGTTTAAGCGACGCATCCGTTGATTTGAAAATCACCATATTATCAGGCTCTAAAAGTGATTCATGGAGTATCCCTTGGTATCTAAAAATACACAACGGGCCCATGGAGCGGTTATCCGATTATTCAACCCCCTATTATTCAATAGGTTTAGGCATAGATTTCGATTATTAGTCACCTATACCGCAGATAGTGTAACATCAAATATAGTCGTGCTTATGACTATTCTACATTAGCATATGGTTTTTGAGTACCATTTAAAATAATGAAAAGGGTCGTATTCCCCCTTATTTCTGAAAAGGTGAAAACATGTTTGTAAAAACTGATAAAAAGACTGGGCAAGAAACAACGCTTAGCAGCACAGATATGACGCTAATTTTAGAGCGCGATATCAATGACAATCTCGTTGATGATACCCTAACTGAAATGGTCATTAGCGGGTATGAACACGGTGACAGAACATCAATTTACAAATACAAAGCCTAAAGCAGGAACAGCATGCATACACTCGCCGAACTTGAAGCTGGTTTATTATGTCACCATCCACGCGTGAGCCTGGCGTGTGCGCTCACATCATTTCCCCAAGCTTTATATACACTTGTCGATACCTTAGAAATTTTAGATTTATCCAATAATCAACTGGATACACTGCCCGATGACATGTGGCGCTTTAAAAAGCTGCGCATTCTATTTCTATCGGATAACAACTTTAAAGTGTTCCCAAGCTCTCTAGCCAAGTGCCCCGCATTAGAAATGATTGGCTTTAAGGCTAATCGTATCATTGATGTACCCGAACATGCATTTCCAGAAAAACTGCGTTGGCTTATTTTAACCGACAATCAAATTCCAACAATGCCTGCTTCAATAGGTGAAAACACCCAACTGCAAAAGCTCATGTTAGCTGGCAACCAACTCACAGCCCTGCCCTTCGAGATGGCAAAGTGTACTAACCTTGAACTCCTTAGAATATCAGCCAATAAACTTGAAGCATTGCCAGAATGGTTACTCAAGCTTCCCAAACTCTCTTGGCTGGCATTTGCAGGCAATCCCTGTTGCAAAAGCGTAGTGGCTGAGCATACCTTGCCAGAAATCCATTGGGATGATTTGAAAGTAGGTCATAAGCTTGGTGAAGGCGCATCGGGCATCATCTCTCATGCTTACTGGCAGGATCATTTAGAAGTCGCGCTTAAAGCATTTAAGGGTGCGGTCACCAGTGATGGTTTTCCAGCCGATGAAATGTCTGCTTCCATGCATATTGGTCAACACGACAACCTCGTCGAAGTCATTGGTAAGCTTACTGGGCACCCTGAGCAAAAAGACGGGTTATTGTTATCCCTTATTGCCGATGATTTTAAAAACCTTGCACAGCCGCCATGCCTAGATTCCTGCACACGAGACACATACCATACATCGGCAGAATTTCATTTGTCTGAACTCTTAAGCATCACCCGCGCCATCGCATCCGCAGCAGCACATTTGCACCAGCGAGGCATTACCCATGGTGATTTATACGGTCATAATATCTTAATCAACGATGATTCTGAATGTATTTTAGGTGATTTTGGTGCAGCAAGTCTATACCAACATATGGATGCGCAGCTCAGCGGTGCCATAGAAAAAATAGAAGTCCGCGCATTTGGCTGCTTGTTAGAAGAATTGCTGCTAAGGCTAACCAAGGTTGACATCTCCAAGCATACAAACACCATCAAACAACTCAAACAGTTGGA
>JAUZQX010000067.1 GCA_030950765.1 Ghiorsea sp. | reverse complement strand
CCATCTTTACTGAAGATAGGGTTTTTCACGGTGCTTTCTTCTACTGTAGCAATGGCAGACAGTGCTACAGGACCTTGTGGTGAGCTAACATAAATCTGATTTAGATTTTCAGCATTGACGCGCATGGAGCGTGGCAATTGTACGTGGAGATTCACGATATGACGCTCATCTTCAATGTGTACTGCACCAAAATTGTAGCCAGATAAGAAATCTCGCAATGCTACCTCTACTTGCTGTGTGACCACACCAAGACGGGCTGCTTTTTCCTTGTCAACTTTGATGTTGAGTTGGGTTTGTGATGCGCCAATGGAGTCATCCAAATCCACGACATCATAAGTATTGGCAAAAACTTTACGGACTTCTGCTGCCACTTCTTTTTGTTTGGCATAATCAGGGCCATAAATTTCAGCCAATAATGTTGCCCGGACTGGTGGACCTGGTGGATCTTCGACCAGTTTAATGGATGCCAAGGGGTGTTTGGCAAATACTGAGGCTAACATTTCACGCAATTCCAATACAATATCTGCAGAGCGAATGTTACGCTCATGTTTATTACGCAGGTTAACGCGAATCTCAGCCAAGTGTGGTGCTTCACGGAACAATGCTGCACCGCGCAAAATACCATTGAAATCAATGGGGCCAGCTTGCCCAACAAAGGTTTCATAGTCTTTCACCATTTCATGTTGGCGTAAGATAGTGCCGATTTCACGCGCAACACGGTCGGTTTCTTCCATGGTGCTACCTTCGGGTAAATCAATGGTGATATTAAAGGTATTTTGATTGCCTTTGGGTAACATCTTCAACTCTACACCACCAGTCGTTAATGGACCATTGATGCCTGCAGGGCGAATAAATTGCCATGCTGGTTGTAGCATTGCACCAATAAACAAAGCAGCCACGACTATCCAAAAGATGAGGCGAACTTTAGCGTTTTCAACCAGTGGCGTAGCATACTTCATGTATGTGGTATGCACCCAGTCTTTGGGGTTATGATCCTGCTCTTCCATGGTGGGTTCAACCATCTTATTGGGCAAGAAGCGTTGTGCAATCCATGGCGTAAAGGCATAGGCAATGATTAAAGATGCAGCCATGGCCAAAGGTGCATTGAATGGGATGGGTGCCATGAAGGGACCCATCATACCCGTTACAAATCCCATAGGAATAAAGGCAAGAATAACGGCAATGGTTGCTACTATTGTTGGTTTGCCCGTTTCATTGGTAGCACGAACAATCAATTTTATTTTTTCAGCCGAATCTTTCACACCTTTATGCAAATGGCGGTGAATATTCTCAATCACCACAATAGCATCATCGACCAATAATCCCAAAGCAAGGATGAGTGAGAAAAGCGTGATACGGTTGATGGTTTGGTCTGCCAAAAATCCGATTGCCAACACGATAAACAAAATCAACGGAATGTTCATCGTAACAATTGCTGCTTCGCGCCACCCAAGGAATAATAATAAAATAAGAATGACGGAAACAATGGCAATCACCAAGTGTTCTACCAAATAATTTACTGCGGCATTGGCTTTTTTGCCCGAATCACGGGTAATATCTACGCGAACATTACTTGGAATAAAGTCACCTTTAAGCGTTTCCAATTTATCCATGATACGCTGTGTAACAAATACGGCGTTGGTACCACGCTGTTTTGCCAGTGTGATGGAAACGGCATTGGTTTCAGGCTCTGCACCCGTTGCTGTGCCATGCTCAGCCGAAGGGCCATAAGCAATGCGATGCAATTGTGTAACTTGGGCAGGGCCATCAACAATGGTTGCCACATCACGAAGGTAAACAGGTTTTCCTCCATGGCTACCTACAATTAATGCACCCACTTCTTGAGCATTTTCCAAATATCCCGATAACCAAACTTTGCTTACGTGGTTGCTACCAACAAGCTCACCCACAGGGCCGCCCGCGTTGGCACTTATCAATACATTATGTAGTTGATCCAAGGTGATTTTATAACCAGCCATTTTTGCAGGGTCGATTTCAATGCGTACTTCATGGTTTCGACCACCAATAATATCGGCAACAGATACACCTTCTAGCGGTGCGAGTTGCTCGCGCACACGCTCAGCAAGGCGTTTTAAGCTTAGACCATCAAGCTCGCTGGATGAAAGGGTAATAACTGCCGCTGGAACCTCGTTTACATCCATAGGTTTGATCAAAGGCTGAGATGCACCGGGAGGAATGCGGTCAAGATTTTGCATGATGCGGTCATACAATTTAACCATGCTTATTTCTGTATCGGCACCCACTTCGAATACAACGGTGACAACACCAACATTACCCATGGCTGCACCATAGGTATGGTCAACACCACTCATCTCGCGCAACACCATTTCCATAGGGTGCACAATCAGATTTTGTACCTCTTGTGGGCTTGCACCATTCATTTGAATAATGACATTTGCGGCAGGTACATCAATTTGTGGGTTTTCTTCACGCGGTGTAATAAATAGCGCAAAAATACCAATCAATAGAATCAAAATGCTGATAATTGGGGTCAAATTGGTCTTCATTGACACCAAACCCAACTTGCCTGCAATGTTTAAGGGTTCTTCTGTTTTATTTTCTTGTTCAGCCATGGTTATTTACCGTTTTCAGCTTGGATTTTCATGCCAGTTTTGATGTTTGGGTTACCCCAAACAATGGTGTCGCCATCATGTAAACCTGCAACAATTTCAACCTTATCACCCAATGTTTGTCCAAGGCGGACAAGGCGGTATTGGCTGATACCATGGGCATCAAGTACATATACTGCGTGTAAACCCGAATGTGTTTTTAATGTTGATTGGGGTACGATGATGGCTTGACGTTCACCCACACGGAAACCAGCCTGAGCAAACATACCAGGGTGAATATCCGCAGAGGCTTTAAGCGCTACTTTGACCAAAAACTGATGGGAAACAGGGTCGGCAGCTTGCACCACTTGACGCACAGTACCCTCAAAAGTTTGGTGTAATGATGGGATGGTGACATCCACAATATCATTTTCATGAATTTTACTGATAAAACCTTCAGATACATAAGTTTCTACCAATAGGCTGGCTGGGTCTTCAATGGTTAAAATCGGCATGCCAGGTGCTGCCAAATCACCTTGGCTAAGACGTTTTTCTACCACGACACCTGCCACAGGTGAGCGTACTTCAGCATAACTTAATTGGTTGCTGGCTTGTTTTACTTGGGATTTGGCGACGGTATAACGCAGTTCAATTTTGGATAATTGTTGCTTGGATACAGCGCCTGATTTAAACAGTTCTTTGTAACGGTTTAAGTCAGCTTCGGCATCTGCCAAATCCGCTTTGGCTTGAATCAAAGCTTGTTTGGCATCAACGGGGTCAACACGTACTAAGATTTGACCTGCTTTGACTTGATCGCCTTCGCGCACAGTTAATTCACGAATATAACCTGATAAACGCGAACTAATAGATACCCGGTGGTCAGAAGTTACCGTACCACTGGTGGTATAATATGCAGGTATAGCTTGTTCTTGCACTGTCAATGTTTGCGCTGTCGCCACGGGATAATTTGTGGTCACTTGTGCAGACTCATTTGAGCAAGCTGCAAGGCTGGTTACGGCTGTAACTAAAGCGATGTATGTTAATTTTTGTTTGATATTGTTCATTGAACTACCCCTTCATGTAATGTACCTGCTGCCAGTAATAAAGCAGCTTTTGCAATCATATAATCATATTTGGCTTGGATTTGTGTCACTTTAGATGCATCAGCGCGAGCTTGCGCATCGAGTAAGTCTGACGTTTTTTCTAAACCTTGTTTTTGACGCAAAGATTTGATGCGCAAGGATTCTAGTGTTTGATTCAAAGCTTCTGTTTCACTTTGCAAGCGTTGTTCAGCAATATGTAGCCCACGCCATGCTTGACGGACCTCATTGGCAATTTGCTGACGTTTATCTTCCAACTGTAAACTTGCCATAATACGCTTGGACTCTGCGGCGCGTGTTTGTGCATTGTTAGCACCACCCGCAAAAATATTCATGGTTAAGTTAATACCTACTGTTGTATTATCATTCTTTAAACCAAAGGTGTCGCTGTTCCATTCTTGGGCAGCAATTAAATTGATATGCGGATAAAAACCTGCTTGGGCTTGGCGTTTGCCTGCAGCAGCAGCTTCAACGCTACTTTGTAATGCCAACAAATCAGCACGGCTGGCATAAGCTTGTGCCAAGAGGGCATCGACACTTTCAGCTTGAAATTGAATCACAGGCTCTGCCAATACGGGTGCTTGTTTTGTATTTTGCATACCTAAAACCAAGTGCAGATGTTCAAGACTATCTTGATACTGGGCTTTGGCTTGGGCAAGCGCAACTTGATTGCGTAATACATAAACATGGGCATCCATCACATCACTTTCGATAGCAATACCACGCTTTTTCAAGGCTTGGGCATCATGCCAGCGGTTTTTGGCAGCGCGTACTGCATGTTGCTGTGCTTCGACTTGTGCCAAGCCTTGGCGGGATTGCACATAGGCAGCGATGGTTTGAAAAATCAACTGCTGCCTATGGAAATCAAACTGATGGTTGGATGCTTGTGCTTGCGATTGCGCAGCAGCACGTGCAGCCCAGTTTGCACCACCTGCAAACAACGGCATGGTTAAGTTAAGGCGGGTTAGGTAATTGTTAATATAAGTGGGGCTGTTTAATAATGTCGGGTCGAAGTCTGCAGCGGTCACGCCTTGTTGCTG
>JAUZQX010000066.1 GCA_030950765.1 Ghiorsea sp. | reverse complement strand
ATCCCATCCCGAACTCAGAAGCGAAGTGCCTTAGCGCCGATGGTACTGTAGCGTTCGCTACGGGAGAGTAGGTCGATGCCAAGAATTTAATACAATCCCCCCTTTGTTGAGTCGTAACCCGATTCCAAAGGGGGGATTTTTTCGTTATAAACTAGTTTCATTCGTATAATTTTTAAGGGGTATGGTTGCAACTGGCCTGCTGATGACTGTGCACCAAGCTGATATGACGTTGGATTAGAATTGTGAATAGGGTGCATAAATATAGTTACGTCAGTAAGTACGGTTCTTTATTGATGTTGATGTCGCGAGGAAGTGGCGGCCTTACTCCGTTGCTACTGTAGCGTTCACTATGGGAGAGCATATCGCTTATCAACGCTCGCTGTAATCTTAATCGATTCCAGTGATCTTTTTTGTTTGGAAAATTAAGCTTATAGCATTTAAGTTTGTTTAAGAGCCCACATTGCTGATAGTGATGGCATGAATGGTGCTTGCCGTTTATTTGTTACAGAATGGATGATTGGAAAGGTTATGATAAAGAAAATATTATGGTGTATGTTACTATCTTTTTTGTTTGTGTCGCATGCTCATGCCGAACATGAACATATTAGTGTACAGTTGAAATGGAAACACGACTTTCAATTTACTGGGTTCTACATGGCCTTAGAAAAAGGTTTTTATCAGAATAACGGTTTAGACGTTAGACTCATTGAGGGTGGGCCAAACAAGTCGCCTGTGGATAGTGTGCTGAAAAACAGTGCTATGTATGGTGTTGCCAGTACAGGAGCACTGATTGAGCATAGTAAAGGCAAACCCATTCAAGCGGTTGGCGCGATTTTCCAATATTCACCGCTAGCGCTGATGGTGAAAGAAGATGCGGGCATTCAATCTTTTGCGGACTTAAGTGGTAAACGTATCATGTTACAAAAGGGTTATTTGAATGCGGGTATTATCGCTGCTTTACAAAAAGTAGGTGTGCGCGAACAAGATTTTGTACGCCAGGATATTAGTTATAAGATTTCAGATTTGCTTGAAAACAGAACGGACGCTTATGCGATTTATGCGACCAACCAACCTTATAAACTCGACGTGAAAGAGATACCTTATAGGATTCTTGGATTACAGGAACAGGGTATTGAATTTTATAGTGATATTGTTATCACGTCCGAGAAAGAAGTGAGAGATCATGCTGCGCGGGTACAGGCTTTTATGGAGGCGACAAGTCTAGGTTGGCGGTATGCTTTTGAACATTTGAACGAAACGATTGACTTGATTTTAGAGAAATACAATACGCAAAATTTAACGCGCAACCATTTACAATTCGAAGCTAGGGCATCAATGAATTATATTCTGCCTGACGTGGTGAAACCTGGTTATATGAATATGTTTCGTTGGAAAAAAATTGCAAAAGTATATAGCGACCAAGGTTTTTTGCCTGAAGATTACCCTGTAGAGCGTTTTGTATATCTGCCAAACAAAAGTCTATCAGACTTTGTTGAGCAATACCTTTGGCAGATTCTTTTGGTTGTTATGGTGCTATTGACCATTTTCTTTGCGATCAGCGCATTGACCATGCAGCGACTTGTCAAACGTAAAACAGCAGCCTTGGAAGCAAGTGAGAAAAGTGCTGAAAGTTTGCTTGAGGTTTTGGATGTTGGTGTTGTGGTGCATAAAGATGGGCACCCTTTGTATGCCAACCCATACGCAATGACGTGTTTTCAGGTGGATGCATCCGATAATATTTATCAAAAGAATATATTGCAGTTTGTGCACCCTGATGACAGGGAAGCAGCCAAGCAAAGATTACAGAATATCAAACCTGATCATCATGGTTATGAGCGTGTGCCAGTGCGTTATGTTGGCGACCGTGGACGTTTGATTGATGCTGATGCCTTTTGTGTTCCATGGTGAGTCTGCGATACTAACGATTATCCATGATGTGACTGAGCGTAACTTACGTTTGTTAGCGGAAACCAAGTTGCAGAAACGAATGGAGCAGGCGCAACGCCTTGAACCTATGGGTGTGATGGCTGGCGGTATCGCCCATGACTTTAATAACTTGTTGGCAATAATTTTAGGTCATGCAGACATTGGTTTATATGACCTTAAAAGAAACCCTGCTGCTGTGGGAAAGAGCTTGGAATGTATTGTGCAAGCAGCGGAAAGTGCGGCATTGTTGTGTCAGCAAATGTTGGCGTATTCAGGCAAAGGTAAGTTTGTTGTTGAACCTATTAGTCTCTCGAAGACGATCCATGACATGCAGGGCTGCTTGATGTGGCGATAGGCAAAGATACGCAAGTCATGTATCAAGTTGATGATGTGTCTATGGTTCAAGGTGATGCTTCACAATTACAGCAAGTTGTGATGAATTTGTTAACGAATGCAGCCGAAGCCATTACACACCCATTCGGGGAAATCAAACTGCATATTTTTGAGCTGGATGTCGATGCGGAATATTTAGCCAAGTGCCATCATAACCAAGCAGCTATAGGGCGATATGTGTGTCTTGAAGTGAGCGATAATGGTTGCGGCATGAGTAATGAAGTCATAGATAAAATATTTGAACCTTTTTATAGCACAAAATTCACAGGGCGCGGCTTGGGTATGAGTGCCATATTCGGTATCACCTTGGGGCACCAAGGTATGATTGCTATTGAATCTACATTGGAGCAAGGGACAGCAATACGTGTATTACTTCCATGTTATGATGTGAGTGGTGTTAACGAGGGCAAGTTGAGCGTAAAAACTGATGGGGTCGAATATAAGCTTTCTGCAACGGTACTGCTGGTCGATGATGAAAGTCAGGTGTTAGTCATGGCTAGAAAAATGTTGGAAGGATTTGGTCTTGATGTGATCACAGCCCATAACGGCAAAGAAGCAGTGGAAATATATACACAAAACATGGATGGTATTGATCTAGTCATGTTGGACTTAACCATGCCTGAAATGAATGGCAATGATACATATGCTGCATTACTATCTCTGAATACAAAGGTTAAAGTGTTAATTTGTTCGGGTTATACTGAAGAGGCTGTAAAAAGTGATTTTTGCCAGCTGAGGGAATTAACTTTTATTGCTAAGCCTTATCATCGAAGTGCTGTTTGGTCTGCCATATCCAAGTTGTTGGTTTAAAATTGGCATAGTCTATGCTTTCTGATTGACATGTTTATAGGTTAATAAGGATGCAAAGAGGTGTGTTATGATTAAAACATTGAAGAACTGGTGGAATCAAGAAGAGTCGAGTTTAGAAGAGCCTGAGTTGAAATTGGCGGTAACCAAATTGATGGTTGGTATGATGGCGATGGATGGCAATGTGGATGGTGTTGAATATGGCGAAGTTATTCGTTTGCTCAATGAAAACTACGACCTCAGTATAGAAGAATCAAAAGCATTGGTCGAAAAGGCTATGGACAACGAACGAGATGATTTACATTTTTCTAAAGTGGTCGCGCAAATAGAAAAAAGCTTCTCCGTTGAAGAGCGGGCAAAGATTTTAAAGAAAGTCTGGTCTATTGCTTTGGCTGATGGGGATGTGGACTTTATGGAGGAGCAGTATATCAACCGCTTATCAGGTTTGATTGGTGTGCCTCCGGTGATGTTAAGTGAGTTAAAACGCGAGCAAGAGCGCCTTTATCCCAATTTGAACCATAGTCAGCGTTACCAAGAACCAGGACAAGTTTAAGTGCAGTTTATTGTGCAAATCAATAGATAGTTAACTGTAGATAAGCAGCTTGTATTACTGACTTATTTTCCCACAGGCTAAAAACATAAAATACCACTTGCGTTATGTTATCTTGTCATTATAGTGCGCCGTCCATCGGTTTTGGTCGATGGAGAATTGGCCGGCATAGCTCAGTTGGTAGAGCACTTCACTTGTAATGAAGATGTCACGGGTTCGACTCCTGTTG
>JAUZQX010000065.1 GCA_030950765.1 Ghiorsea sp. | reverse complement strand
CGTTTGATGTAACCTTCGTTGGAAATGGTAACCACCATATCTTCTTCGGTAATCAAATCTTCAATGGATAACTCGGCAGTTTCATCAATGATGATAGAGCGACGCGGGTCTGCATATTTGTCGCGGACTTGTTCAAGCTCTTCTACAATCACTTTCATCAACAGTTTTTCATCGGCTAAGATTTCTTTGAGGTAAGTAATCAATGCGGCGATTTCATCAAATTCAGCTTTAATTTTATCATATTCCAAGCCCGTAAGGCGTTGCAAACGCATGTCCAAAATAGCTTGTGCTTGTTTCTCTGATAAATCGAATTGGGCACACAAATTCTCTTTGGCTTCTGCACCCGTTTTGCTGGCACGGATAAGTTTAATCACCGCATCAATATTATCGAGTGCAATCAGTAAACCTTCCAAAATGTGGATGCGGGCTTCTGCTTTTGCCAAATCAAACAAACAACGGCGCGTCACCACTTGGCGGCGGTGGTCTAGGAAGTGTAATAATAACTCACGCACACCACAAAGTTTAGGCTGACCATCAAGCAATGATAAATAGTTGCAGCTAAAGTTGCATTGCATAGCTGTTTGTTTGTAAAGGTTGTTCAATATAATTTCAGGGACTTCATTTTTCTTCAAATCAATGACCAAACGCATACCATCACGGTCAGACTCATCACGAACTTCTGAAATACCTTCGATTTTTTTGTCTCTAGCCAATTCAGCAATATATTTGTGTAATTTTGCTTTGTTAACTTGATAAGGAAGCTCGGCAATGACCAAGGATTCGCGTTTGGTGCGTTTGTTGCGCTCAATCACAACTTTAGCCCGCATGGTCACAGAGCCACGACCTGTGGCAAAGGCATCACGCATACCTTTACGACCATAAATAAAACCAGCCGTTGGAAAATCAGGGCCAGGCATGATTTGCATCAGTTCTTCATCATCAATGTCAACGTTTTTGGTTAAAGCGATAATGGCATTGATGGATTCGCCCAAGTTGTGCGGCGGGATATTGGTTGCCATGCCCACAGCAATACCTTGCGAACCATTGACCAATAAATTCGGATATTTTGCGGGTAATACTTTGGGCTCAGACAATGATTCATCATAGTTAGGGCCAAAATCAACAGTATCTTTATCCAAATCTGCCAGCAGTTCAGCAGAAAGTTTACTCATGCGTGATTCAGTATAACGCATAGCAGCAGGAGAATCGCCATCTACAGAGCCGAAGTTACCTTGCCCGTCAACAAGCACATGCCGCATGCTCCAAGGCTGTGCCATACGTACCATGGCATCATACACAGCCGTATCACCATGGGGATGGTATTTACCAATTACATCACCAACAATACGTGCTGATTTTTTATAAGGTTTTTCAAAGGTGGAACCCAAATCCTGCATGGCATATAAAATGCGGCGATGAACGGGTTTGAGCCCATCCCTAGCATCAGGAAGTGCTCTGCCGATAATAACACTCATCGCATAGTCAAGATAAGAGCTCTTCATCTCATCTTCGATAAGGACTGGAATAGCAGGGTTTAGGTTGTTGTCATCCATGTTTCAAACTCCATGATGGTGCTATGCATTGATGCTAATGCTCGTTTCGAGCAGAAGCATAAATAGCCGTTGAACGAATGTCTATATTATAGGTTGTGATTTTATGTTTAGCCAACCTTCGTTTAACCGATGGCTTGAAGAAGTGTTTCTAATGATTCCATATCCAGCTTGGATTCACCGGGGTTGTCTGACTTGATAATGATGCCTTCTTTTTTTAGCGCACTGGCAGCACGAGAAATGGTTTCACGGCTGGTGGATAGCTGGTCGGCAATCATTTGGTGGGTAGGCAGTTGAACAGTGACAATACCATTGGTTTTTTCTTTACCGAAACGGTCACCAAAGTCTTTTAAATAATGGTAAAGACGGTGGGGTACATCCAAGGTGCTGATGCGTTCTAAAACCTTGCTGGTGCGGCGTAAACGGGAGACAGTTTCAGCCAGTAGTTTCAAGGCTACTTTGGGTTGTTTTAATAGTAGGCGCTCGAAGTCAGCACGACGTATCTGTGCCAAACGTGAGTCATCAAGTGTCACCACTGTTGCAGAGCGGGGCTGTTTATCGAGCAAGGACATTTCACCAAAATAAGCACCTTCTTCAAGCAACGATAATACAACTTCGCGTCCGTCAGGGGCATAGTATGAGATTTTTACTGATCCTGAGATGATAATAAATAAGGAGCAACCATCTTCACCCTCTTGTAAAACAATGGTTTTTTTTGCAACATCGTGAAAGGTGATAAGCTTGTGAATAGACTCAATCTCACTGTTATTCAGTTCTGAAAACAATGGGATATTTTGCAGAAGATTAATCATATTTTATTTTTCCCTTTATTTAGCATGTTCTCTAATCTACAGCCCTTGCTGAGGCAATGGCTGCTAAGTTGACAATATCATCAACACTAGCACCTGTTTGTAAAACATGAACTTGCTGTGGCAGCCCCATGAGAATGGGCCCAATGGCTGTAGCTCCTGCAAGTTCTTTGAGCAGTTTGTAGGCAATATTTCCTGCTTGCATGGTAGGGAATATCAACACGTTTGCAGATTCAGTCAACTTAGAAAATGGATAATGGGATAAAATGTCACTGTTCACGGCTGTGTCAGCTTGCATTTCACCATCAACAATCAATTTCGGGTGTTCTCTGTGAAGGATGCGTACTGCATCGGCAACTTTTTGTGACTCTGCATGGGTTGAACTACCAAAGTTTGAAAAGGATAACATGCCAACTTTAGGCTCTATGCCGAGTGATTCTGCTGTTTTAGCAGTTAATAAAGCGACTTCCGCAAGTTGCTTTGCATTCATCTCAACATTGACGGTACAGTCGGCAAGTAATAGTGCTCTTTCTTCTAAAATTAAGAGGTACATGCCATATACATGATGGTGTTCGCTTGTTTTTTCATCATGCCCAAGCACTTTAAGTATGGGGCTTAGGGCTGTGGGGTAGTGTTGGGTTCGCCCTGTGAGCATACCATCAGCAAAACCTTGTCTGACCAATAAAGAACCCAAAGTGTTTTTGTCATGTTTGAGTGTTTCCACTGCAACATTGCGCAATACGCCATGACGTTTGCGGTCAAAATAAAGGGCATCGGCCAGGCTGTCAAAACGGGAGTTTTCTTCGTTAGGGTCGATGATTTCTACACCTTTTAAGTCTAGACGCATCATTTCAGCTTGGCTTTGGATGCTTTTTGGGCAGCCAATTAACATGGGTTTGGCGATGCTTTCATCACGCATCACTGTGGCTGCACGAATAATGGTAGGGTCTTCACCTTCAGGAAGAACCAAACGTAATGGTTGATGTCGCGCTTTATCCATGACGAGACGCATAAAGGTGCGCGATTGGTCGATACGACCTGCAAGTTCTTGTGCGTAGTTTTCAAAATCAGTAATGGGTTGGCGGGCAACACCGGTTTCGACGGCAGCTTTGGCAACTGCAGTGGGAACAACTTCAATCAATCTAGGGTCAAAGGGTTTGGGTAAAATATATTGTGGTCCAAAGCGCAATTCTTTTTCACCATACACTTTAAGTACAGAAGCGGGCACTTCTTCGCGGGCTAATTCAGCAAGTGCATGCACGGCAGCAATTTTCATTTCCTCGTTAAAAGTGGTTGCGCGCACATCCAAAGCACCACGGAATAAGAAAGGGAAACCAAGTACATTATTTACCTGGTTGGGGTGGTCAGAGCGGCCTGTTGCCATGATTAAGTCTGGGCGTGTACTCATGGCTACGTCATAATTAATTTCTGGGGTTGGGTTTGCCATGGCAAAAACAATGGGTTTGTTTGCCATGCTTTTAAGCATTTCAGGGGTAACCATATTGCCTTGCGAAAGCCCAAGGAAAACATCGGCATCAACCATGATTTCTTCGAGGCTGGTGTTTTTATCGCCATTGGCAAAGTGTGCTTTGTGAAAAGGAAGTTCATCGCCGCGGTTGTTATGAATCACACCTTTCCTGTCTAGGAAGTACATGTTTTTACGTTGCGCACCAAGCTCTTCAATCAAACGCATGCAAGCAAAACCTGCAGCGCCTGCACCAAGGCATGCAATTTTCACATCTTCAATTTTTTTGTTTTGTAGGATAAGGGCGTTGATCAAAGCTGCGGTTGTAATAACAGCTGTACCATGCTGGTCATCATGTAATACGGGAATATTAACGCGTTTCTTTAACTCTTCTTCAATAATGAAACATTCAGGTGCTTTGATGTCTTCTAAGTTAATGCCACCAAAAGTTGGCTCCAAACGAGCAACTGTTTCAACAAATGCCATAGGGTCGAGTTCGTCGACTTCAATATCAAACACATCAATATCGGCAAAACGTTTGAATAAAATACCTTTACCTTCCATCACAGGTTTACTGGCAAGTGCACCAATATTACCTAACCCCAATACGGCAGTACCATTACTAATCACACCTACCAAGTTGGCACGAGATGTGTATAAATCAGCTTTATTTGGGTCTTTTTCAATCTCTAAACAAGGTATCGCAACGCCTGGTGAGTAGGCTAGGGCTAGGTCGCGCTGGGTCACACAAGGTTTGCTCGGGCGTACACTAATTTTACCTGGGGTCGGTTGGCTGTGGTAGTCCAACGCATCTTGATCAAAGGCTGAAAAGGGTTCTTGCTTAGGCATCTGTTGTCTCCTTGGTGAGCTTCAGGCGAACCCTAACAATTTAGTGACTGTGATGACAGTTACAAATTCATTTAGTTTATTTTCATGTAACACTGTTACGCTATCGCCGCTTTTAGAAAAGCATGCTTGATTTGCCTTGTAAAACTGATGCGTGATGGAGTGGCCTAGTGAGTGAACATATTCGTGAAATACCATATAACTACACGTCTTATTCAGACCGTGAAATTGTTAAACGCTTCTTAAGTGAAGAGGTATGGAATGACCTGAGTGTACTACGTTCTCAGCGTAAAACAGGTCGCTCAGCACGACTTTTGTTTGATATTTTGGGCGATGTATGGGTCATTGAGCGCAATATTTTCCTAAAAAACGACTTGCTTAAACACCCTAAACGCTTAAAGAAATTAAGGTTTCAACAGCAAAAGCGCATCGAACGTATTAAAGTAAGTGCCAAAGATAACCAAAGGGCTACACGTGTGGCTTGTTCTACAGAACGTATGCTCGAAGAATTTTATGCTTGGTTTGACAATGAGCCCAAACGCAGGCGCAAGGCAAAACGTGCTTTTGCCAAGTTTACCCATAAAAACAACATTCATTTTGATGCCTTTACATTGAGTCACCATGCCACCGATGCCACGGACTGGCGCTCTCATTTGCCGTTTTGTGTCTTAACACCTGATACAGCCGAAGAAATACCGGGTTTGATTCGCGCCATTCAAGAGCAAGGTTTGTTTGTCATTCCGCGTGGTGGTGGTACAGGTTTGTGCGGTGGTTCAGTGCCGCTTTCCAATCATGAAGTGATTATCAATGTAGAAAAATTTGATAAAATTGGACAAGTTGAATTTAAGAACATTGGCGATAAGGGTGAGGTTGCCACCATTACTGCCCAAGCAGGAGCGGTGACAGGTAAAGTGATGGATGCTTCCAAGCCCCACGTATTTGCGACCGACCCAACCAGCCTTTGGGCATGTACCATTGGCGGTAATGTTGCATCCAATGCAGGTGGCAAACATGCTGTGATTTGGGGCACATGTGTTGATAACTTATTAAGTTGGAAAATGGTTACACCTGATGGTCATTGGTTATTGGTTGAGCGTATCAATCATAATATGGGTAAGCTGCATGATGAAGA
Source organism: Ghiorsea sp. (assembly GCA_030950765.1). GTDB lineage: Bacteria > Pseudomonadota > Zetaproteobacteria > Mariprofundales > Mariprofundaceae > Ghiorsea. The sequence continues at coordinate 3,805 of JAUZQX010000065.1, read as the reverse complement.
TGAAGTGGTTTTTAAGGTAACCAAAACATCATCGCTAGATGGGCGTGTTTTATCTGAAGAAACCATGACTTTGGCGGGTCATATCTTCCGTAAAGAAGGTTTGGGTAAAGATGTAACACGCAAAGCCATGGGCGGATTGCCTGGTGTGCAAAAAGAAGGTACGGATGGTTTTATTGTTGAAGCCAGCTTTATATTACACAAGGCTTATGATGTCACGCGCACGGTATGTTGCGAATTTTTTGGGCAAAAGCTCGATGATGCAACCAAGGCATTGGTCAATATTAAAACCCAAGTTGATGCTATGGACAGTGTATTCCTTGAGGGTTTTGAACACTTTGACGAAAAATACGTCAAGGCTATCAATTATGTGAGCAAATCAACGCGTAGGGAACGTCCGCGTGTGGTATTGTTGATTGATGTATCAGGTGATGATGAAAAAGCGGTGGCACAAGCTTGTTCTAATATTAGTCGTATAGCTTCCGAAGGTAATGGTGAAGGTTTTGTTGCCATATCCCAAGAGGATAGAGGTCGTTTCTGGGGTGATAGAGGCAGAATGGCTGCCATAGCCAAACATACCCGTGCTTTTAAAATGAATGAAGATGTGGTGATTCCTTTGCCACGTTTGTCGGAATACAATGATTATGTTGAGTTCTTAAATATTGAGAACTCCATTGGCAATAAAGTGGAAATCATTGATGCTTTGGCAACATATTTAGGTGAAACTAAAGATTCTTTGGATTCAGATAACCAGTTGATTCGTCAAGAGTTGAATCTTGAAGATGATATGTATTTGAAAGAAAAGTTGGATGGTTGTCTTGAGATTATCGCAAAAGTACGGACGAAATGGTGTGCGCTTTGCAAAGCTTTAAAAGAACCCGCAACAAATTATGCACAATACTTTGAAGGTATAGATTTATTAGAAGATGATACTGTTTTTGGTGTGATTCAGCGTGGCGACTTGCGTATTTCTTACCGTAAAGAAGTTGAAAAACTTTTGCTTGATCACCTTCGTGGTAATGAAACCCTAGAAAACAAGATTAAAAGTATTCATCAGCAAATATTGTCAGGGCGTGTTGTGGTGGCTACCCACATGCATGCTGGTGATGGCAATGTACACACCAATATCCCTGTGAACTCGAATGACTATATGATGATGCGTAAAGCGCACCATGTGGTTGAAAAAGTGATGCGCAAAGCTGAAGAGTTGGGTGGTGTGATTTCGGGTGAACATGGCATTGGTATCACCAAACTTGAATATTTGAATAAAGATGTATTGGCTGAAACCGAAGCCTATTTGAAAGAAGCTGACCCCGAAGATTTGTTTAACCCTGGCAAGCTGCAATCTGGTTTGGATTTAAGCCTTACCTATACACCAAGTTTTAATTTACTTGAGCACGAATCAGTAATTATGGAAGCTGCTGATTTAACGGAGCTTTCGGAAGAAATTTCACCGTGTTTGCGTTGTGGCAAGTGTAAACCAGTGTGTAATACACATTTCCCACGTGCCAATATGTTGTATTCGCCGCGCAATAAAATTCAAGCATCAGGTGCAATCATTGAGGCTTTTCTTTATGAGTCGCAAACAGGGGCGGGTATATCTTTTGAGCAGTTTGAAGGTTTACAAGATGTGGCGAGCCATTGCACGATTTGTCATAAATGTGAAGCACCGTGCCCTGTGGATATTGATTTTGGCGCGGTCACTGAAAAAATGCGAGCCTTGCTTAAAGACAAAGGGCAGGCGCGGTTTAATATTGTTTCCAAGCTGTCTTTGATGTTTTTGGTGATTCAAAACCCTGATTTGGTCAAAATTGTACGTGAAGTGGGTATTCGCTGGAGTTATAAAGGGCATCAACTATTACATAAAGTGGCAAAATTGATGGGTGTGATTAAAGATAAACCTGCAGCAACGCGTAATTTGGATGGTATTCAGGCTCAGGTGATTAATTTTGTAGAACGCCCGCTGCCAACATTACCACTCAAAACAGCACGGCAAATTTTGGGTATTGAATCGCGTGATAAAAATATGATACCCATCTTGCGCGACCCCAAAAAAGCCAATGGTAGAGCTGTGTTTTATTTTCCTGGTTGCGGCTCTGAGCGCCTGTTTTCACAGGTAGGTATGGCAACACAAGCCGCCTTATTTGATTTGGGCATTAATGTTGTGCTTCCACCATCTTATTTGTGTTGTGGTTATCCAAGCACGGCAAGTGGCGACCATGAGCAAGGGGATAAAATTACTTATGATAATAGGGTGTTGTTCCATCGTTTGAAAAATGCTTTGTCTTATCTTGATTTTGAGGCAGTCGTGATTTCATGTGGTACCTGTTATGATCAATTAACCAAGTACCACTTGGAAGAAGTTTTTCCTGGTGCACCTTTGATTGATATTCACGAATATTTGATGACACAAGGGGTGAGCGTGAATGATGTGCAAGGGGTGCAATATATGTATCACGAGCCATGTCATAATCCACTTAAACGCCACGGATCAGAGGCGGTGATTGAGTCGTTACTCAATAAACAATCCGTGGAGTCTGAAGAATGTTGTGCTGAAGCAGGAACATTGGCTGCTGCATACCCTGTGATTTCTGGAAAAATTAGAGCTCGTAAAGAAGAGAAAATGGCTGAGGCCAGTGAAAAATTAGCCTTATTGGGTGATGAGCAACAGAAAATTCTGACTTCTTGCCCAGCATGTTTGCAAGGTTTATCGCGCTTGGAAGAAAGCTCTGGCGTGGATGCTGATTATATCGTGGTGGAGTTGATGAAACAGTTGCATGGCGATGATTGGCAGAAGATATTTGTGCAGCGCATTAAAGATGGTGGCATTGAACGCGTACTGATGTAATTGTTGAGCTTTGAACATAAAAAAAGACGCTTTAAAGCGTCTTTTTTTATGCCTTGTTTATTGTGGTGAACTTAGTAATTAACCAAGTGTATTATGAATGGTGCTATTAAGTTGCTGTTTTTTTGCAGCAGCCATGAGTTGCTCCTCAAGGTTTTCCAAAATATCACAAACATCATCAGAAATAGACTGCAAACGTTTAAAAAGAACTTGTGCTTCTTTGAGTTGCTCAGCTTTGGCTTTTTTAGCTTTGCCAAATAATTTACCCCATGTGGACACATCAGGCTCATCAAAAAGTAGCTTAAAGATTTGCATATAAGTGCGGTGTAAGTTGTCATGTGGTTTTTCCATGGCTTTGTATGCAGGTAGTTTGCGTAAAGCCTGCCCTGATCCATAATACCATTTACCAAAGATACAATCAGTAGGCAGCAGAGGGATATGCTCTTTGTCCACATTCATACCTTCAATCAAAGCTTCAGCGCGCGCCACCCAAGCCTTGTGTGCGGCACGTGCATTCCGTAGTTGTTCGACTGCATCTGCTAATTTCATCTTATAGCTCCCCTATGCTGAGTAAATGCCCATACTTATAGGCAGTTAGTGAAAATGCAACTTATATTGACATACAATAAAAAGGGTTACTTTGAGGTGAAAATGTAAGCCGTGTGAATAGATATGATTTTCATAGATTCCAGCTTAAAAGTGTAATCTACTTTTGTAATAGCCTAAAGAACTGATAACCTTGCCCTTATGAAACAACTTACATCTTCACACATTGAACTTCTTAAACAGCTAAAACAGCGTATCCTGCTCCTTGATGGTGCCATGGGCACCATGATTCAAGCTTATAAACTTGAAGAAGCCGACTACCGAGGCACACGTTTTGCCGATTGGCCAAGCGAACTTAAGGGCAATAATGACTTGTTGAGCCTTACCCAGCCTCAAATTATCAAAGATATTCATACT
>JAUZQX010000064.1 GCA_030950765.1 Ghiorsea sp. | reverse complement strand
TTTTTAGTTTAATTTAACTTACTTGGCAGCTAAGGATATAGCTGCCAAGCATTATTTTAATCTTCTAAGATTTTAGTCAAGCTGAATGCGCCACGTACTTGCCCAGCTTTGTAGCCAGTAGCTTGGTCATTGGGGTAATGGTTAAGTAGGGCAGCACGTACTTGAGGTTGGATGTTTGTGCCATGGCAGGTTAAGCAAATACCTTTAGCGCCTTGTGCTTTCATCACACGAAATTTACCATCTTGCATGCGGGTGGCGACAAGCTGTGACACGGGTTTGCCATTGGCTTGTTGCGCATCAAAATCTTTTAACACCTTTTCTTCCCACGCGTCAGGTGTAGCTGTAGTAGTATTGCGAGCTTTTAGGCTTACGCGTTTGACTGACCAACCTGTTTCTAGGCTTAATTTTTTCGCAATTGCAGGTGCTTGGGTGGCACAAACATCAATGGCGTGAACGGGCCCGCCTTGTTTCATCGCTTTTACCAATTGTGGCTTTAGTGTGCCTCCAAATAGTTTGATAATGCCCATAGCTTCTTGTTTGAGTGCGGCTTCATCGGCTGCAAAAGATGTTGAAGCCATGCTGAAGCTGCTTAGGAGTAGTCCTGCGGTGATAATGTATCGTTTATTCATGGTTCCCTCACTATATATTATTAAAAAATGATATTATAATAACACAATAGGAATTGTCTATAAAGTGAACCATCTAAAGGTTTCCATTGATTTGGCAGCGCCTTTGCTTAATAGGAGTTATGAACCCTGATTTAGTAATTAACTACGGTAAAGAAGCCCTTGAAATGATTTTAATGTTATCTATGCCCATGTTGGTGGTGGCATTGGTGGTGGGGGTGGCGATTTCGTTGTTTCAGGCTGTGACACAAATTCAAGAAATGACGCTAACATTTGTACCCAAAATCATTGCCGTATTTGTGGTGATGGTGGTTGCAGCACCTTGGATGGTGGAAACACTGGTGAGTTATACTCGCCGTATTTTCGAATCAATCCCTTCATTGCTTAACTAATATGTTTCCTATGCCTGCTGAACAAGATATTTTGGTGGGTATTTTAGTCTTTTTACGTATAAGTTTATTGATGATGTTATTACCTGTGATTGGGCATAAGTTGGTGCCTGCTCCGATTAAAACAGGCTTTGTCGGAATTTTGACGCTTTTGCTTTATCCTGTGGTTTCTCAACATGTACCTGTCATTCAACCTGATGTCGTACACTTTGCATTGTTGGCAGTACAAGAAATGTTACTCGCCGCAGCCCTTGCCATGATTGCGCAACTTATTTTTACAGCAGCACACTTTGCAGGGCAAGTGATGAGCTTGCAGATGGGTATGGCCATGGCAAATATGTTTGACCCTGTCACCTCGTCACAATCGGCTGTGGTGGCACAATTTGTTGGTATTTTTGCCATGCTTATGTGGTTGGCGAGTGGGGCGCACCATATGTTTATTATGACTTTGGTGGAATCGTTCAATATCATGCCAGTAGGCACCACATGGTCGTTTAATGGCTGGGATGTGATTACGCAAGCGGCGGCAGATATGTTTGTGCTAGCGATTCAATTGATGGCACCTATCTTAACCTTACTCTTTTTCGTGTATGTAGCCTTAGGTTTGATTGCACGGGCTGTACCCCAAATTCAGGTGTTTTTTGTGAGCTTCCCATTATCTGTGGGTTTGGGGTTGTTGATATTATCGCTCTCATTTCCTGCCATGATGTCGTTGATGTATGATGCTTTTTCAGGTCTTGGTCATGATTTACCCATGTTTTTACGCAGGCTTTCAGGGCATTAAATGTCAGGTGATCAGGATAAATCCCAACAGACCGAAGATGCCAGTGATAAGCGGCTGGAGGATGCCCGAAAAAAGGGACAAGTAGCCACCAGCCGCGAGCCATCAACGGCGATTTCTTTTTTGATTTTAGCTTCATTATCTGTGACAGGTATTGGTGCATGGATGGCACTACGTGCCGAAGATTTATTAAAATCTTTTCTTGGTGGCAAGGTCGTGGTGGATATGACGGCTGAGGGCATGCAAACCCTGCTTATTGATTTGGCTATGGAGGTTGCATTGTTTGTGCTGCCGATTGCGATTCCCATGGTGATATTGGGTATGTTGGCGGTGTTTTTGGTGACCGGCCCCGTATTTACCTTTGAAACATTGCAACCCAAAATGGAAAAGGTGAGTCCAATGAAGGGTTTGGGTCGCTTGTTTTCTAGTAAATCGATAGCGGAGTTTATTAAATCGATTACCAAACTGACAGTGATTAGTTTTATTTGCTGGGTTGTGGTTTCAGACCTGTTTGAGCCAGCAATTCATAGCTCGCGAAAAAGTGTGGGTGATATTGCATCACTACTTGTGCAAGGAAGTTTGTCGATTGTAGGTTTGGTGGCTGCCTTTTTCTTTGTGATTGCCTTGGCGGATGTGATTTATCAACGCTGGGAACATGCCAAATCGATGAAAATGTCGATGAAAGAAGTACGTGATGAACATAAAGAGAGTGAGGGTGACCCACAACTCAAAGCCAAGATTCGCCAAATCCAAATGGAACAAGCACAAAACCGCATGATGGCAGACGTGCCCAAAGCTGACGTGGTGATTACCAACCCAACGCACTTTGCAATCGCACTAAAATATGACACTCACGGTGGTGGTGCGCCGAAAGTGATTGCCAAAGGTAAAGATAATATAGCATTACAAATCAAAGCGTTAGCAAAGGAAAGTGGTGTGCCAGTACGTGAAAATAAACTTTTGGCGCGTTCCTTGTTTAAGCAGGTAGAGATTGGTTATGAAATTCCTGAAGAACTGTTTGAAGCAGTGGCGGTGATTTTAGCTGAAGTCTTTAAGATGAAATAAGGAGCACATGATATATGTTGGCTAGTGCAACCCAGACATTACAACGCATGAGCAAACATACCGATGTCATGTTGGCAGTGGGCGTATTGGGAGTCATCATGATTATGATGGTGCCATTGCCGACTTGGATTATGGATTTCTTGCTGGCAATCAATATTGCCATTGGTGTCTTGATTCTTTTAACTGCAATTTATGTGCTTAAACCGCTAGAATTTTCGATTTTCCCGTCCCTTTTGTTGCTGACCACGCTATTTCGCCTATCCCTCAACGTTGCAACAACACGTTTGATTTTATTACACGGACAAGAGGGTACGGCAGCAGCAGGTCAAGTGATTGAAGGGTTTGGTCAATTTGTAGTGGGTGGTAATACCGTTGTTGGTTTAATCATTTTTATTGTATTGGTATTGATTAACTTTATTGTAATTACAAAGGGTTCTACGCGTATTGCCGAGGTTGCTGCACGATTTACTTTGGATGCTATGCCAGGTAAACAGATGGCTATCGATGCAGACTTAAATGCAGGTATGATTAGTGAAGAACAAGCCAAACAACGTCGTCAAGATGTGGCAAGAGAAGCTGAGTTTTATGGTTCTATGGATGGTGCGGCAAAGTTTGTGCGCGGTGATGCAGTTGCAGGTTTGATTATCACAGCCATTAACTTGATTGCGGGCATTATTATTGGTACAGCACAGCAGGGCATGTCTATGGGTGATGCCATTAACGTGTACAGTATTTTGACGGTGGGTGATGGTTTGGTATCCCAAATCCCCGCACTGATTATTTCTACTGCAGCAGGTATTGTGATTACGCGTGCGGGTAGTGGCGCAACCATGTCCATTGAAATGACAGATCAATTTACAGCACACCCCAGAGTGCATTATGTGGCAAGCGGTGCCATGTTATTTATGAGTTTTGTACCGGGGCTTCCTTTTATACCTTTTATCATGCTAGCCATAGGGCTTAGTGTTACAGGCTGGTATTTACAAACAGCCGTAGACAACAAGGCGGCTCAACCTGATGTAGGGGCTGAAGCCCTTGAAGCGCCGAAAAAAGAAGAAGAGCAACCCATGTCTGACTTGTTGGTGGTTGATCCCGTGCGTTTGGAAGTGGGTTATGGTTTGATTGATTTGGTAGAAGGTTCTGGTGATGGAAACCTACTCGAGCGTTTACAAACCGTACGCCGTCAAATTGCTCAAGAGATTGGCTTTGTGTTACCACCTGTACATATCAAAGATAACTTGCAGTTGGGTGTGGGTGACTACCGTGTATTGGTTCGTGGTGCAGAAGTTGGGCGCAGTGAAATTCGCCCGCGTAACTTGCTCGCACTTGAAGGTCAAGTGGCAGGTATGCGGGTGGAAGGTGTGCCTACCCAAGAACCTGCATTTGGTTTACCTGCACTTTGGATTACCCAAGATAAACGTCAACAAGCTGAGCTTTCAGGATATACGGTAGTCGAGCCTGTTACTGTAGTGGTTACCCATATTACTGAGATTCTTCGCGTTCATGCTGCGGAAATGCTGGATAGGGCACAAACCCGTGAGTTGGTAGAAATGTTAAGCGAGCGTTATCCCAAAGTGGTGGATGAAATTGTGCCTGCGCAAGTATCGTATGCTTTGTTGCAAAATGTGTTGCAGCGTTTGTTGTCAGAGTGGGTACCTATTCGCGACTTGTTGCTGATTATCGAAACCATTGCGGATGGTTTGAACGAGCAAAAAGATATGCTTATGCTGGTTGAAAAAGTACGCACGAAACTTGGGCGAAGCATTATTCAACGTTATTTGGATGAACAAAATGAACTGGCGGTATTCACCATAGACCCCGCTGTTGAACAAAGTATGTCTGAACGTTTGGCGCAAGCCCCTGCTGGCACGATGAATTTGCCATTAGATTTTAATCAGTGGCAGCGTTTTATTACACGATTCACCGAAATTGCATCGCAACAGCAAGTGGATATCCCTGTGTTGCTAACCACACCGGTATTACGTCCACATTTGGCATTATCTTTAGGTAAAGTGATGTCACGTGTAGCAGTGATTTCTGTCGCTGAGATTCCACCGCGCATTAGTGTGCGAACATTAAGTAAGTTGAGTTTAAACGATGCAAATTAAAGTTTTTTCAGCACCCAAGATGCATGAAGCATTAGCCTTAGTACGAGAAGACTTTGGTTCTGATGCTGTGATTTTAGATAGAATTGAAGCGGTGAATGCCAAGGGTGAAAAAGAATGGCGTGTACATGCAGCATTGGATACCGAGCTTGAAGGCGCGGTGAAGGGTACATCTGCGCCTAAACCCGTGGTGGATGAGGCTGTACAAGCCAACTTAGAAGCATCCATGCAGCGTTTAGAGAAGATTGCGGCGAGTTTGGGTAATCGGGATGTGGAGCAATATCGTCAGGCGATTAGCAAAACGCATGTGCAAACTGCTTTTGATCATTTATTAGCCATGGGTGTATCGCCCATCAATGCCTTTGAAATGGCAGATGCCTATGCCAAACATCAGCCTGTAACACTGGGTACATTGCGTTGGGCAAAAGCATTCTCAGCCAAGCAAGAGCGCAGGGTTGTTTTATTATCGGGACCCAATGGTGCGGGCAAAACACTGCTTGCTGCCAAACTTGCCACACATTACAGCCTTAAAGGCATATCGGTTGCTTTGATGACGACAGACACCCAACGCATTGGCGGTAGCGAAGTGCTTAATGCTTATGCTGATGTGTTGGGTATTCCATTATTTATCATTAGAAATCAAGAAGATGCAGTGCAAGCACATCAAGCGACAAAAACGGCACAGCTTGTGCTTATTGATAGTGAAGGTTGGAACAATCGGCAAGCATCAGTTGTTCGTGAACAGATGGCTTTGTGGGACATTTTGGCTTGTACGCATCGGACGATGGTGATGCCAGCAAGTTTGGATGAAGTCGATGGTTTGGCAATGCTCAAAAGAGCACAAGCTATGGCGATGACGCAAATAGCCTTCACCAAGCTTGATGAGACAACCCGCCCAGGCAAAATAGTCAATTGGGCAGAAGCATCACGAATGCCAATGTCTTATTGTAGCTTTGGGGCAGAAGTGCCAGGGCAAATGGGCTGGTTAAGTCCAAAAGCATTAACTGCGATTTTGGTGAAACACCATAAGCAGCAAGAAGATTTTGAAGAGGAGAGCATCACATGAGTGTTGGAAATGAAGTGCCGCGTGTGATTGCCATTTGTAGTGGTAAAGGTGGTGTGGGAAAAACCTTTTTCTCTGTTCATCTTGCAGAATATGCAGCAAAAAAAGGCAAGAGGGTATTGCTGTTGGATGCAGATTTGGGTTTGGCAAACGTGGATGTGATGCTGGGTATTTCTCCTAAAGGTTCATTGTTGGAGCTGGTGCGTGGTGAGAAAGGATTAAGTGATTTGATTGTATCTGCGCGTGCTGGGTTTGATGTATTGCCCGGCGGTAGCGGTTTGTATGAACTCACGGCTTTGGATACGGAGCAACAACAAGTGATGATGAATGAAATGCGCCGTATTTCTTCAGATTATGATTTGGTGTTGATTGATGCTGCGGCAGGCATTGGCGACAATGTACTGTATTTTGTATCGGCATCTGAGTCGGCATTGGTGGTGCTAACACCAGACCCGACTTCTTTAACGGATGCTTATGCATTGATTAAGGTTTTATCCCGTCAACGTAATATGCGCAGGTTTATGGTGGCTGTGAACCAAGCCGAGGTTTTTGATGCACAGGTTGCTTTTAAACGTTTGTTGTCTGTTGCAGACCGTTATTTGGATGTGCATTTGGATTATGTGGGCAACTTGCCGCATTCCCCTGATGTTCGTGAAGCAGTGCAAGGGCAAAAGCTTTTGACTGTGCAAGATGCGCCTGTTATGCGTCAAACTTTAGATATGGTGTTGGCAAATATACTGGCGAGAGAGCGTGACCTTAGCCGCAATGGTGGTTTACAGTTTTTTTGGGAACATAGCTTGAATGAAGGCATGAATATCGATGCCAAAGTGCAGGAGGAATCATCATGACATTATCACAATCCACGGTTTCAGGTGCTTTGGCAGGCGCAGGCCTAGCATTTGCTGTATGTATGTTTAATAATATTGGCTTTAGTGACTGTTTATATCGCATGGGTGTGCTTGCAATCGGTGGTGGTTGGGTAGGTTTTCTTTTGGCGTGGCTGAATGATATTTTACCCAAATCCAATCAACAAAAAGGACATATTCAGTGAGTACGGCTTCAACATATGAAGCCAATAGCAATCTAGGTAATCCAGAGGCTTTATTTCAGGAGTATTTGCCTATGATTCGTTATCACGCAGACCAGTTGATGCGACGAACCCCAGCATCGATTGAGCTGGATGATATGATTGATGCGGGTGTGCTAGGTTTACTCGATGGCGCTCAGCGTTTTGATGCCAGTAAAGAAGTGTTGTTTAAAACATTTGCTGCATACCGTGTGCGTGGAGCGATGATTGATTATTTACGCACTTTTGACTGGATGCCCAGAGGGCTTCGAGATACATCCAAGTCACTGCAAGGTGCATTCCAAGAGCTAGAGCAAAGGTATGGTCGCCCTGCCGAAGAAAAGGAAATTGCGGATTTCCTTGAGATGGATATTGATACCTATCGTCTAAAATTAGATCAAGTTCGTTCCATGTCGGTGGTGTATTTTGATGATTTACCCTTAGTGGGTGGTGAAGGTGATGATTTACATATACTGGACATTATTGCAGATGACAGTGGGCAAAGCCCTGAGCATCAAACAGCGATTGGTCAGTTTGTTGATAAACTTGCAGATGCTATTGAGCAACTACCGAAGCGGGAAGCTATTTTGTTAAGTTTATATTATTATGAAGAACTAACCATGAAAGAGGTGGCTTTGGTACTTGGTTTGACAGAATCACGGGTTTCACAAGTGCACAGTCAAATGGTTATGCGTTTAAGAGGACATTTAAACCTCACTGCAGAAGGTGGTGTGTAATGGGAAGTGATGTATTTAACCTTGCTTTGGATGCCTTGATGGTGATGGCGATTACAGGTTTGTGGGTGATGTGGTTTCAACAGTCGGTACAGCGCAAAAAAGTTGAGAAGATGCTTAGAGATGCCTCCGAAGATTTAAAATCTGCGACAGAATTACTTGATCAAGTGATGCGAAACCTCGATATGCAGCAGCAATCGGAGCAGGAGCAAGCTCGTGTAAAATATCCTACGGAAGCACGACAACAACGCCAGCCTAAAAAAGATAAGCTTGAAGTAGCTCAGTCTGCAGCGGCGAAGACACCAATGAAACCTAAAGAAGTCGCAGCGCGGCAAGCACCAAAATCGAAAGGTAGCGGAGTGGACACGGCAAAAATTATGCGTTTGCATCGTGAAGGTTTGAATGAACAAACGATTGCAGACCAGCTGAAGGTTCCTGTTGCACAAGTACGTTTGATATTGTTGTTGCAGTCACCTAAAAAATAACATGGTAAGCCTGATGAATGTACATCTACCTTCCTTAATGCAGCTTCAACGTGCAGAAGGTGGGCAAGTATTACCTTGGCCCAATGGTAGTATTTTATCAGGTAAGCTGATGCAACCAACGACTGGGGCAGGCATGACGTTGGTATTGGGTAACTATCGTGTTCGGGTAGAAGTGCCTCCGAATACGCCAGCAGGACATGTTTGGCTACAATTGTTGCATAAGGCGTTGCCTGGTCAGTTTCGTTTGCTTACCCAAGCACAAGCGGAAAGCCTGATTGCGGAGATGTTACAGCGCAAAGGTGAACCTTCGGAGCAAGGACATACAGCGAAGACAAAATCAGCGCATACCGAGCAAACAGCATGGTCAAAACTTCACACGGATAACTTCCCTTTTGCCCTTGAAGCTGATGGGCAACGGTTAACCTTATTGGATAAAGAAGATGGTCAACCCCAAGGTTTATTGAAAGAGGAATCGTTGGCTGATGATGCTTTTAAATTGAGCGGTCGCTTAGATTTGGCACATGTTGGTGGTTTGGCTTTCTCTTTGGAGGGTCAAAAAGATACATGGAAGCTGGATGTACAGCTTGCCAATCCCAAATTTAAACAAGAGGTCGGTCAAGCATTGCAGGTTTGGCTAGCAGAGCGGCAGCATTTACCTGCACCTTTGGAAGGTTGTGTGCTTGATATGCCCCCAAACTTTGGGCAAATGCTTAATCGAGAGGGGTAAGGTAAGGTGAAATTTCATGCCACATATTATCTAACACTTGGTTTTGGTTTTGCATAAATAAAGCGGCTTGCGCATGCAGTTGTTTCAATTCATCAGGTTTGTCCAATAAATGGGAAATGGCAGCACCAAGCTCTGTTTTATCCTGCACAATTATGGCAGCACCTTGGCGTTGCATATCATCAAAAACAGCACGAAAGTTTTGCACATGTTTACCTGTCAACACGCCGCGACCGCATACCGCAGGCTCCAAAGGATTGTGTCCACCAATATCAATCAAACTACCGCCAATAAATACAAGGTCGGCGATGGTATAAAGCTTGGTTAACACACCCATAGCATCAATCAGTACAACAGATTCATGCCCTGTCCGTTCTTGGGCATAACGTGTGTAAGTTATTGTATGTTTCTGTAGTAATTTTTCTACATCATGAAACCTTTCTGGATGCCTTGGCACAATCAAGGTGAGTAGATCGGGTTGTCTCTGCTGCCATTGGGCTAATAAGCTAAGTATTTGCACTTCTTCACCATCATGGGTGCTGGCAATAATAAGAATAGGCCGCTGTGCGGAGGGGTCTATCATGAGCCGGATTTGGTTGGCATCAACATTCGGAGCCTGTACGGCAAACTTTAAGTTGCCAACTGTTTTTACTCTAGTGGCAGGGATACCTATTTGCTGTAAACGTTGTGCATCGATGTGGCTTTGTGGCAAAAATAGTGTGACAGCATCAAGCCAGCGTTTCCATAAAAAGCGTGTGGCATGGTATTTGGGGAAAGAACGGTCAGAAATACGTGTATTGATGCCAATAATAGGAATATTACGTTTTTTACAAGCTTTAAGCATACCTGGCCAAAACTCTGTTTCACATAAAAGGAGTAATTTGGGACGAAGATGTCTGATGAAACGCGCCATCAAGAAAGGTAAGTCCCAAGGTAACCAACTCACCGTAATGGATTCACCAAATAAACGTTGTGCATGGGCAAAACCTGTGCGTGTTACCACAGTAAGGTGAACATCATGTCTATGTTCGATTAAGCGGTGAATCAAGGCGGCTACAGAGGAAACTTCACCCATAGAGCAAGCATGCACCCAAACAGGAGCGTTTTTGCTGTCGGGTAACTGAAGGGTGAGGTGTTGTTTCCATTTTGATGGTCTATGCAATGCTTTATCCTTGGTTTCGGAAGGGGTTAACGTTTAAAAATATAACATCATTATGCTAATGAATTGAAATTTGTATAGAAAAAAATGTTACACTTTAAGTATCAAAAATTTGACACTTTGACTCATCGCGTCAAACCTCATGAGTGACGAAAGTCAAAAAACAATAGGAAAGGGGTTTGTGATGTATAATAACTTACAACAAAAAGAGTCTGTAGATACGACTAAACAGTCTTTAAATATTATTTATGAGCAAGATAAAGCATTGGCTTGGTATTATATGCAAGGAAACCCAAGACCATGTTTTACACCTGAGGTGCTTGAAAGTATTTTAGCGTGGTATGATGAAGTAAGGCTATCTCAAGATATTCAATATATTGTTGCCGCATCAGAGTTTGAGGGCGCATTTAATTTAGGTGGAGATTTAAAGCTTTTCACACAATTGATTCAAAATAGCGATAGAGCGGGTCTTTTGAAGTATGCAACAGCATGTATTGATGTTTTGTACCATACATATACATCGTTAGAACATAAAGTAACAACCATTTCCTTGGTTCAAGGCGATGCGTTAGGTGGTGGCTTTGAGGGCGCAATGTCCAGCGATGTACTTATTGCCGAACGCAGTGCAAAAATGGGTATGCCAGAGATTTTATTTAATTTGTTTCCTGGTATGGGTGCATTTAGCTTATTATCAAGAAAAGTAGGGGAAGTTAAAGCCAAGAAAATGATATTAAGTGGTAAGTTGTATTCAGCAGAAGAGATGTATGATCTTGGTATTGTTGATATATTGGTGGATGATGGGCAAGGGGAACAGGCTGTTTATGATTATATCAAAAAAGAGAATAGGACAAAAAATGGTATCCGCAGTTTTCGTAATGCAACACGTTGCTGCAACCCTATTACCTATGAAGAATTAAAAGAAATTACAACAATATGGGTGGATGCTGCATTGAAGCTGACTGCCAAAGACTTACGCATGATGGAGCGGCTTGTTAAAAGGCAGTCAGCAAAAGTAGGCTAAATTTTAGCGTGTGTCTGTTTGAGCTTTTGCATTACGGTTTTGAATGTAATGTGAAAGCTCAGATACGCTTTTATCCACAGCTTCTTTTAGCTGCTGTACATGTTGCTTCATGATATTATCGGACAGTTGTTCAACTTGCTCAACATCTACACATATTTCATAAATGCGTATTGCACCGACAACCCCTGAACTACCTTTAAGCGTGTGAAAAATATCAAGAAAGGTTTGATGTTCATGTTTGGTTAGGCTTTGTTCTAATTGCGTTAGTTTTCTTTCGGTTTCCGCAATAAATTTTTCTACCAAGTCACCGACAAAATGCTCCCGTTGGGACATGGTTGCAAGTTTATCCAGTAATGAGGGGTCGATATATTGCCATTCGTGGTTGGCCGTTAAAGGGGCTTGAACGTGTATAGTATAGTTGGTGTTTTTGGGACGGGTAAGCTTATCAATAGTGGTTGCAAGTTTATTGTATTCAATAGGTTTGGTTAAATAATCATCAGCACCCATGCCCAAACTATCTTTGATATTGGAGGAAACAGCATCGGCAGAAAGAATAATCATGGGTAAATGTTCATCGGCCTCAATAAACCGATAAGCTTTAATCACATCCAAACCAGACATATGCGGCATATTGATATCCAGTAAAGCCAAATGAAATTGATGTGTGTCATCGGTCAGCGCATCCAGGGCTTGTTCGCCGTCATCAGCCATGTACACCTGATGCCCCATCAGCTCTAAGAACTCTTGAATGACCTCTTGGTTAACCACATTATCTTCGGCGACAAGGACATGTAGTTTTTGTTGGTTTTTACGTTTGTGATAGTCGGTGATAGAAGGTACGCCGTGGTTGATTTGTTTGCCAATACATACTTCGTGAATCGCGTTAAACAAAAGGGATTCAATAAGTGGGTACGATAACACTGCGGTGAATCCCATCTCAACCAATAAAGCACTTTCGATAGGAGTAAAGTGTTCACCAACCAAAATAAACGATACTTCGGATAAAATATCTTTATCACGAACTGTTTTGATCAGTTGTTCAGGTGACATACCAAGTAAGTTTTGTTCAATAATCGCAATATGGAATGGTTTGGTGTGTTCATGTGCTTTATTTAAAGAAGTGACCATATCAATAACATTATGGGAGGATTGTACGCTTTGACCCCAGCGCTCCATTGGGGCTGCAAATTGGGGCAAGAGTTGGGGGCTCATCAAGGTGAGAATACGGGCATCAGAAAAGGATGTGGATGTGGCAACTTCTTCTTTGCTCACTGTTTCGTGGCGATGAAAAGGAATCTCGCACCAAAACTCTGAGCCTTTGTCTTTTTGGCTGTGCAAACCAATGTCACCATGCATTAAGCTGACCAATTCTTTGGAGATTGTGGTGCCTAACCCCGTACCACCATATTTCCGTGTAACGGATGAATCAGCTTGAACAAATCGATCAAAGATGTTTTCTTGTGCTTCTTTGGACATACCAATACCCGTATCAATTACGCGGAAACGAATGCGTACAGGTGAGATGGATGCGTTGGATGATGTTTGTACAAGAAGTTTGATGTTTCCTTGTTCTGTGAATTTTGTGGCATTGCTTAAAAAGTTGGTGAGCACCTGTTTCAGGTGAAGTTCATCACCAAGTAAGCGAAAAGGTACATCGGGTTCGATATGAGAGGTTAATGTAATGTTCTTTTCTTCAACTTTAGGTATAAAAGGCTGTAGCGTTTCATAAACAAGTTTATGCAAATCAAAAGGTTTTATTTCACTGGTTTGTTTTCCAGCCTCAATTTTGGAAATGTCTAAAACATCTTCAATTAAGCTGAGTAGTGTTTGCCCTGAAGATTTAATCATATGGGCGTATTTTTTTTGTTTAGCATCAAGGTTACCTAGAGACAGAAGCTCGCTTGCGCCAATAATACCATTTAAAGGCGTGCGTAATTCATGGCTCATATTAGCCAGAAATTGAGATTTAGCTTTGTTGGCTTGTTCTGCTTTGTGAATCGCTTCATGCAGCTGCTTGAGTAGAATGGACATATATAGCGGAACTGCAGTTATTGTGACTAGTAAAACAAAGCTTACCCAATAATGATTGGTCCAGTAGCTATCCATAGCCAGCACAGTAGATGCGCCGATAATAGCTAGAAGAGCTGATATGCGTAAATATTTGGGACCATAGCGAAAGCCATTACCAATAATAACCCATAAATAAACGGGAAGTGCGAGAATGCCTGCTTCACCTGCAAAATATAATACAAATGTTGCCATGCTCATATCCCCAGTAATACCCAAAATTTTCCGAATATGAGAGGGCTGGGGAGAAACAATAATCCAGGTAAGAATGGATGTGGAGATGATCAAATAAGCAGTGATGAGATAGAATATATTAACCTGATTAAAATAAATAACAAAAAAGATGCAGGTTAATACAATCCGAATAATAGCTTGCACATGCTCAGTATCAGCACGATTGGATAAACGATGTTTGATGGTGCCCAAAAGTTTGGCTAATGGGAATATATGGTTGTTTTCAGATGAAGACATGTTGAAACTTTAGCACAAGTTTTCCAAATGTTCATACCGTAAAGAAAAAGGTAAGGTTTTTTAAAACATTCCTAGTTCAAGTTTGGCTTCATCACTCATCATGTTTCTGTCCCATGGTGGTTCAAAAACCAAGTCCACATGTACATCGGTGACATTTTCCACAGCCAATGTTTTGGCGCGTACATCATCCACAATAAATGGGCCCATGCCACAACCTGGTGCGGTTAAAGTCATAGTAATATCTACATGATTACCACCCTCATCAGTGTCTACGACATGCACGTCATACACCAAACCAAGGTTTACAATGTCGACTGGGATTTCTGGGTCGTATACAGACTTCATGGCATCCCAAATGGCTGATTCTTCCACAGGGCCATCTGCAGTTTTAGGTGTTTCGGCGACTTTTTCTTTGGTTTCATCACCAAAACCCAAAGCATCGGCATCTTTACCTTCAACGCGAGCAAGGTTGCCATTCACACTCACGGTATAAGTGCCACCAAGCTCTTGGGTGATGGCGACTTGTGCGCCTTCTGGGATAATCACGGGTGTGCCAAGTGGAATCAATATCGCATCAATATCGCGAGTGGTGGTAATCATTTGTCCTGTTGCCATGGCTTACTCCGTTTTGGCTGGTTGACCAGCATCTTCAATCGCAGATTTGACGGTATGCCAGCATAATGTGGCACATTTGATGCGCGATGGGAATTCTTTCACCCCTGCAAGCACAGCTAATTTACCCAACACATCTTCATCGGGTTTGTCATCCATGTCAGCCGTTGCCATATCATGAAATGCGCTAAACATGGTATTAAAGTTGGCTACACTTTTGCCTTTAAGGGCTTGGGTCATCAATGATGCTGATGCGGTAGAAATTGAGCAGCCTTGCCCTTCAAACTTCACATCTTCAATGATGTTGTTATCATCAATTTGCAGGTACACATGCAGTTGGTCACCGCATAATGGGTTAAAGCCTTCAGCATCGTGGCTGCATGGCTCTAATTTGCCAAAATTGCGCGGTGCTTTGGTGTGGTCGATAATCACTTCTTTATATAAATCGCCTAAACTGAACATATTAAACCTTTGGGAACCACAAAGACACGAAGGCACAAAGTTTTTATACTTTTGATACGGCTTTGCTCACCTCGCATTGTAGGTATTGTAAAATCGCCAAGGAATGATTGGCATAACCTTGATTTCCTTTGTGTTTTTGTGCCTTTGTGGTTAAGAATTTTCATGCAAACATATCCCGTGCTTTTTCTAATGCTGTAAACAGTGCATCGACTTCAGCTTCGGTATTATAAATCGAAAACGAAGCCCTTGCTGTGGCAGGTACTTTATAAAACTGCATCACAGGCATGGCGCAATGATGCCCAGCGCGAATGGCAACACCTTCACGGTCGAGAATCGTGCCTAAATCGTGGGGATGAACACCATCCAAGACAAATGAAAGCACACATGCTTTATCTTTTGCTGTTCCAATTTGGCGCAAACCTTCAAAGCTTTGTGCTTTTTTCGTAGCATAATCAAGCAGCTCTTTTTCACGCTTCTCAATGGCAGAAAAACCGATGTTGGATATATACTTTAAGGCTTCGCCAAAACCAATCACACCTGCAATATTAGGTGTGCCTGCTTCAAATTTATGGGGTAGTTCGTTGTATTGTGTCTTGTCAAACGTCACTATCAAAATCATGTCGCCGCCACCTTGATACGGCGGCATCGCATTCAACAATTCTTCTTTGGCAATCAATACACCTACACCCGTTGGACCATACATTTTATGCGCGGATGTGGCATAAAAATCAATATCTAAAGCTTGGATGTCCGTTGCGATGTGTGCCGCGGCCTGCGCGCCATCAATCAAGACCTTTGCACCGACTTGGTGCGCTTGTTTTATCATGTCTGCAATCGGGTTAATCGTACCCAAAGCATTGGACATATGCACAATACCAACAAGTTTGGTGCGTTCGCTCAACAATTCAGCATAGGCAGTCAAATCAAGCTCGCCCGCTTCGTTCATAGGAATAATTTTAAGCTTTGCACCTGTACGTTCACAAAGCATTTGCCAAGGCACGATATTGGAATGATGCTCCATGTGTGTGATTAGGACTTCATCATCTTTACCAATGTTTGCATTACCCCAAGATGAAGCCACAAGATTAATGCTTTCGGTGGTTCCACGGGTGAAAATCACTTCTTTGCTTGATTTGGCATTGAAGAAATCACGAATGGTTTCGCGGGCGGCTTCATAATCTTTGGTAGCGCGTTCAGAAAGCGAATGCACTCCCCTGTGGATGTTTGAATTATCCTTTTCGTAATACTGACGAATCGTATCAATCACACATTGTGGTTTTTGCGTTGTCGCAGCATTATCCAAGTACACCAACGGGTGCCCAAACACTTCTTGATGCAGGATGGGAAAATCATTGCGGATGTTGTCTATATTCATGAGCCTAACATTTCCTCTAAATCATCGCTGTGCGGCAATTTGGCAAAGGCAGCTTTTTCAACATAACTGCGCACGGTTTGATTGCTCATCGCCACCAATACTTCATCGGCAAAGGCAAAGGTTAACAATTCTTGCGCTGCTTCTGCTGAAATGCCACGCGAGCGAAGATAAAACAATTGTTTATCATCAAGCTGACCAATGGTTGCACCATGCGCACATTTGACATCATCATTGTAAATTTCAAGCTCAGGTTTGGTGTCGATTTCAGCATTTTTCGACAATAAAATATTACCATTGCTCATGTTGGAATCGGTTTTGATTGCCCCTTCATGCACTATCACTTTACCATTAAAAACACCATGTGAACGTCCATCAAGCACTGTGCGATACAATTCGCGGCTGGTGCAATGCGGGGCTTTGTGGTCGATACGGGTGTGGTGGTCGGCATGTTGCCTGCCGCTTAACACAAACAAACCATTCAAATCACAAGATGCGCCTTCACCGTGCAAGTTGACCACCAAATCCGTGCGCGATAATGATGCACCCAGCTCCACGCCGTGGAATTGGTAAGATGATTTTTTGCATTGTTTGACTTGCACGCGAGCAACATGCGATTGTTTGTCGCCTTCTTGCTGAATGCGGGTGTGTTCCACGCGAGCCTCAGCTTTGAGGGCAACGAAGCTGCATGTGTTACTCAAGGCTTTGCTATCGTCGGTGCTGATAAAATGTTCAATAATTTGTGCTTCTGCATGTTTGCCAATCATAAAACTATGGCGGACTACATTGCTTTGGTTGCTGATATGCAAGATATACAAAGGTTTGGTGAGAATCGCATTGTCAGCCAATATAATCACAGCACCATCGCTGGCTTTGGCAGCATTCCATGCATTAAAGCCATTCATCAATGGTGCTTTGGTATCTACAGTGAAAAGTTTAGCAATGCCTTCAGCATCTTCACCCGTACTGTTTTTTTCAAGTTCAGCCAAGGAAAGAATGCTCACGCCTTCAGGTAAGTTGGACTCTGCTTCGGCAAATAAACCATTGATGAATACCATGCGGTAAGCATCAAGACCTGTCACGCCCATATCTTTAATATGAATATTGGCATCTGTTGGTGTTGGCTGCAATAAATCTTTGAGGCGAGAAGCATCGGTATATTTCCAATCTTCATCACGCCCTGTGGGTAAACCTATTTTCTCAAATAGGTTTAAAGCGTCTTGTCGGGTTTGTGTTAGAACACTCATTTGTTTTCTTTCACCCAATCGTAGCCGTGTTTTTCAAGTTCCACAGCCAATGATTTGTCGCCTGTTTTTTGAATCACACCATCTGCCAACACATGGACAAAATCAGGCTCGATATAGTCCAATAAACGTTGGTAATGGGTAATCATAACAATGGCTTTGTCTTTGCCGCGCAATTTATTTACACCACCTGCGACAATACGCAATGCATCAATATCCAAACCTGAATCGGTTTCATCAAGTAATGCCAATGCAGGGTCTAATACTGCCATTTGGAAGATTTCATTGCGTTTTTTCTCACCACCCGAAAAACCTTCATTGACTGAGCGACTTAAAAAAGATGGATCAAGCTCCACCAACTTCGCTTTTTCTTTGACGGTTTGCATAAAATCAAAGGCATCCAACTCTTCCAAACCTTGATGTTTGCGTTTGGCATTTACGCCGGCTTTAAGCAGGTAAGTGTTGTTCACCCCTGGAATTTCAACAGGGTATTGGAAGGCAAGAAACACACCCGCCCAAGCGCGCTCTTCGGGGCTCATTTCAAGCAAGTCATCACCTTTGTAGGTAATCGAACCTGATGTGATTTCATAACCATCACGCCCAGCAATCACATTGGATAATGTGGACTTGCCCGCACCATTAGGACCCATGATGGCATGAACTTCACCTGCGTTGATGGTGAGGTTTAAACCTTTAAGAATCTTTTTGCCGTCAACGGAGACGTGTAAATCTTTAACTTCTAACATGTTTATATTCCTTAATATCTCTTAAATTATCCGACTGAACCTTCAAGGCTGACTTCCATCAAACGGTTGGCTTCCACAGCAAATTCCATGGGTAACTCATCAAACACATCTTTACAGAAGCCATTCACAATCATGTTCACCGCATCTTCTTCGGAAAGCCCACGTTGCTGGCAATAAAACAACTGGTCTTCACCAATTTTAGAGGTGGTGGCTTCATGCTCTAGCGTTGCTGTTGCATTTTTCACTTCCACATAAGGGAAGGTATGCGCACCACATTTGTCGCCCAGCAACAATGAATCACATTGGGTAAAATTACGTGCATTTTCAGCACCTTTACCCATACGC
>JAUZQX010000063.1 GCA_030950765.1 Ghiorsea sp. | reverse complement strand
CAATAGCGGGGGCAAACGTCTTCGCCCATTATTATGCCTTTTGATTGCCAAAATGTTTGATTATAAAGGTGATAGACATATTCCTCTCGCCGTGGTGGTTGAGTTTATCCATACCGCATCCTTATTGCATGATGATGTGGTTGATTCATCTGATTTTAGGCGCAGTAATCCATCAGCCAACGCGGTGTGGGGCAATCAGGCTAGTGTCTTGGTGGGTGATTATTTATTTTCTCGCTCATTCCAAATGTTGGTGCAAGACAACGATATGGGCATGCTCAAATTAATGTCCGATGTGACCAACGCGCTGGCTGAAGGCGAAGTATTACAACTTTCACGTACTTTTCACTTGGAAATGACCGAAGAAGAATGCCTAGAAGTGATTGAGCGCAAAACTGCCGTGTTATTTGCTGCGGCAGCCGAAGTTGGCGCACATGTCAGCGGACAGCCTGCGCAAACCATCAAGGATATGACTGAATATGGCATGTGTTTGGGTGTTGCTTTTCAATTGATGGATGATGCTTTGGATTATTTGTCCGATGAAGAAGCTGCAGGCAAGCCAGTGGGACATGATTTAGAAGAAGGTAAAATCACCTTACCACTGATTCATGCCATGCACCAAGACCCCGAACTTCAAGAACGTGTACGCATCATTTCCGAACGCGATGAAATCCCATATCAAGAAGGTGATAGAGCTTGGGTTCGCGATCGTGTATTGCAACATAACGGCACAGAATACGCCATGGACAAAGCAAAAGTTTATGCCAAACGAGCCAGTGATTTATTGCCCGATGTAGAAAACAAACAAATTAAACAGCTACTGTGTGACCTAGCTAACTTTTCTGCACAACGTTTATATTAAACTACTGCGTATAAGCAGCATGTAACTTGATAAAAACCTAAAGACTGTTTACATTGAGCTTAGAGGGACATGGAGGAAGAACGCAGATGAACATTGATTTTAACTGGCTAGAACAAAACTTTTTTGGGCAAAAGCTTGATGACACACAACGTGACGTGTTATCCACAAAGTTTGATGTTGTTGAATATAATGCTGGCGACACCATCGTAAAACAAGGCAGCATGGGGCAAGCACTCTATATTATTCATGCAGGAACTGCGCATATTGATTGCGACTGCAATGGTGAAAATGTACGTGTTGGCACTGTTCATCCTGGCGATATGGTTGGTGAAATGAGCTTTTTAACTGCGGCAGAGGCAAGCGCTACCGTTACCGCACGTGATGACTGTGTGATTTATAAACTGCCTCGCTCTGCCTTCACAAGTTTAATGAAAGAGAACCAAGAGTTGGCTTATGCTGTGTTTGCACACCTACTTACCCATACAGCTGACGTTATTCGTCAAATGAATGCTGAAAAAGCTGCCATTCAACATTATATGGCAGGCAGCCGCTTCTAAAAACAACTCAGGACACCCTATCAAGTGCCAAGCAGTCATTCTGCTTGGTTTTTTTTTATCTTACGCTAAGTTCACAGCATGAATCATGAATTTGATGCTATCAGCCGCTTATTTCAACAGCCTACCCCTTTTCAACACCCTACAACCCAAGTAGGCAATGGTGATGACGCTTCAACCCATATAATCCCTGGTGGTTTTGAGCTGGTCGTTAGCACCGACACTGCTGTTGAAGCTGTGCATTGGCCGCAAGATATGCCTTTGAATATTGCAGGAAATCGCGCCATCCATGCAGCCCTGTCCGATTTGGCAGCTATGGGCGCAACACCAACATGGCTGTGGCTTGCTATCATGGCAAAAGACGCTGCAAGTTTAAGCAGCATGAGTGATGGTATTGTACAAGCATGTTTAACCCACAATGTTGAGCTTGCTGGTGGTGATACAGTGCGTTCAAACACCAATACTATCAATGTTACCGTGGGTGGTTTACTACCCAAAGGAAAAGCCATGTTACGCACCCATGCCCAAGTCGCTGATGATGTTTGGTTGTTGGGCAACACTGGGTTCGCAGCGGCAGGTTTAAAACAATGGCTTAAAGGTGATGAAAAAGGCTGTTTCGTTCCTTATTTCCAACACATCAAACCTTTATACCAACAAGGTATTGTTTTGCGTGAGCTTGGTATCCGTTGCTGCATCGACATCAGTGATGGGTTGCTCCAAGATGCCGGGCACATCGCCAAAAGCTCAGCGCTTGGTTTACATATTGATTTGGCGCATATTCAAAACCTAGCTTGTTACCAGCAGTTATTACCCCACTTTGATGAAGAAACCTGCTTGAAAAAAGTTTTAAGCGGCGGTGAAGATTATGCTTTATTATGTACTGCCCCTGCATCACAGCAGCAGGCGCTGCAAGATATGCATGCACAACACATTGGCACTTGTGTGAAAGGTGAAGGTGTACATTTGATACATAAGGGGAAAACCGTGGACTATAATATCAAAGGTTATGACCACTTTGCATAATTCAACCTTGTGTATGCTCAAATGGTTAGCTGCAGGGCTAGGCAGTGGCTGGTTACCCAAAGCACCTGGCACTTGGGGCAGTTTATTTGCACTGATTCCCGCTTGGTTCATTTTGGATA
This sequence comes from Ghiorsea sp., assembly GCA_030950765.1. Lineage (GTDB taxonomy): Bacteria > Pseudomonadota > Zetaproteobacteria > Mariprofundales > Mariprofundaceae > Ghiorsea. The sequence goes on along the minus strand of JAUZQX010000063.1, from coordinate 430 downwards.
TTTGGGGGCTCCAAGGTTTGTGGTTAGCCACTATTATTGTAACATTGTTGGGTTTTGTGCTTTGTTATTTTTTATTGCCTGAACTTGTCAAACTCGGACAAGACCATGACCCCGGCTGGATTGTCATTGATGAGTGGGCAGGGCTTTGGCTGAATATCGCTATTTTACTTACCGTTTTTCCTGAGCAACCACTTGCGCTTATCTTACCGCTCGCATTTATCTTTTTTCGCGGTTTTGATATTCTTAAACCTCCCCCAATCAAACAGTTGGAAACATGGGGGGCACACTGGTTCTCCATCATGAATGATGATTTACTTGCTGGTCTAATGGGTGGTGCAGTGGGTTTATTGTTATTGCAGGTCTTCGCATGAACCAAACCACAACCCAAGCCGAACAACTCATCTTATATTTACAACAACATCATTGGCAA
>JAUZQX010000062.1 GCA_030950765.1 Ghiorsea sp. | reverse complement strand
TGCAATGAGCGCGACACCTCATAGGTGAAATCGACATGACCAGGTGTATCAATCAAATTGAGCTTGTATTGCTCGCCATCATCGGCTTTGTATTCAAGCGTTGCTGTTTGTGCCTTAATGGTAATGCCACGCTCTTTCTCTAACTCCATAGAATCTAAGACTTGTTTCTTCATTTCACGATGCGACAAGGCACCAGTTTCTTCAATCAACCGATCAGCAAGTGTAGACTTACCATGGTCAATATGAGCAATAATGGAGAAGTTACGTGTATGTTCTTGTTTATAATCTGAATATGACATTGCAGCGCAACCTAACCACGTCAAAGCTTTCTTGCTAGGGCTTTGCTTACTTATTTAAAAAAGCATATGTTTTTTTAGCGTATAAACATCGAAAAAACTTGCTAGCCATCTGTACCTTTTCATCTTACACAGCAATAGGGTCAGTGAAATCACAAAAAAAACTCTATTTTTCATTAGAAGCACTGTTGTTCCATTTAAAACTCTCTGCCTTTGCGGGAATGATGCTTGAGAGAGTTTATGAATTTATACCCAATGCTCTAAGAAGGGTTTGACAATGTCTCCCTGCTTGCCATCTTTCCTGCCAAGTTAAAGCCGTGGAGGTTTATTTTGAGCACTAGTATTAGCCTGACATGCCCTTGTAAGTCAGGGAAATCATTAAAAGATTGTTGTGCACCATACCATGACGGCACTGTAGATGCCCCGACTGCAGAAGCTTTGATGCGCTCACGATATGCGGCTTTTGTCTTAGGTTTAAGCGAATATATTTGGAAAACATGGCATGAAAGCACACGCCCTGAGCTAGAAGTTTTGGGCGGTTTGGGTTTAAAGTGGATTGATTTGAAGATTGTGGATAGCCAAGCGGGTAGTAACACGGATGACAAAGGCACGGTTCACTTTATCGCCAGCTTTGTTGGTGGACATAAAGGGCGTATTTTGGATGAAGTTAGTGACTTTATCAAAGAAGATGGGCTTTGGTACTATGTGGATGGTGAAAGCACTACAGCCGATGTTTCACGTAATGATAGCTGCCCTTGTGGTTCTGGGGTTAAATTTAAACGCTGCTGCCTAAAGTAAACCTATACCATCAAAGCTATCTAATGAGCCTCTTGCAAAACTCATGAGCGGCGATTGACTTCCCCACTCTGGCGCGTTTTTAGTCTGAAATTTCGGTGTATGGAACCACCATGCCCCTCATTTCAGCCTAAAAACGCACTCAAAGTGGGATTGCCACTCATCCACCCAGAGTTTTACAAGTGGCTCTAACAATAAATTCGCTTGTCGTAGTATGATTTTTTTTGATATAATATTAATTTATTCGTGTTTTTCATATTAAAACCACCTTGCATTGCGCCTCATAATCGTCCAAAATAGAGAGATGTTTATTGAGAGTAAATATTTTTTAAAGTCTTTTAGCTTATGAATCATTACGACACTCCTGTTTTAATGCGTAAGGCTAGAGCTGCTGTTGCTAGGCAAGACTTTGTGCAAGCAGGGGAAATGTATGCGCATATTCTTGAGATACCTGAGATGGCAAATCAAGTTAACATACATATGCAGTATGCTATTTGCATAGAAAAAACAGGACAATTAACAGAGTCTATTGACCAATGTGAACAACGTATCCATGAATGTGAGGAAACGGGTGAAGTTGAGCAACTGAAATCCTTACAGTTAAAAGTGAGTGTATTAAAACAGTTTAGTCAAAACCAGAATCAAGAAGACGTAGTGGACATAACCGCTGATGACCCACTACAAGATGAAGAAGTGAATACTGGTGATTTTTTCAGTTTAGACTCACAAGAAATTATTCCACTTGAAACCAAAGAAAGCAAACCAAAAAAAGTAGAAAAAACTATTCTGAAAGAACCTATTGTACGTACAATATTAGCAAAACCAGTTCAGAAATTAGAACCTGAACATGTTGAAATTACGGAAAAGAGTATTTCAGAGGACAGAAAAAAACAAAAAGCAGCCAACCTTTTTGGTGAGGACGAACACAACATTCCACCGCATGAAGAAACCTCACAAGGGTTACAACTGGTTGATCAAGACAAGTTAGATGAGGAAGCTAAAAACCACGATGTTTGGAATCAGCATGAGTTGTGACTGAACAAGCTAAATCTCATGTTTATCAATAAAACGATTCAAAAAGAAATCATGCCTTTCAAATACATTACAGCTTGCCCCGATATATAAACCCTATCCCCTGCAGCCTCGCACCAGACTTCCCCACCCCGCTTTGACACTTGTTTGGCAGCAAGCTTTTGTTTGCCTAAAATGTCTGACCAATAGGGTGCAAGTTGGGTAAAGGATGAACCTGTGACAGGGTCTTCATCAATACCGCAGTTGGGAGCAAAAAAACGGCTGACGAAATCGTATTCTTTTGCTGCAGCAGTGATAACAACACCTCTTAAACCCAGTTGACGCAATAAAGCCATATCTGGATTGGCTGCACAAACTGCCGCTTCATCGTGAAACACCACCACATAATCTTCAGCTTTTAAGCAGGTTTTTATAGCATCGCCAAAGGCTTGAGCAATAAGCTGTGGTATAGCGCAAGGCACGGGGGCTTGCTTGGGGAAATCAAGTTCTAGCTTGCCGTTTTCACCTTGGCAAACATTTAATTCCCCCGATTTGGAAGTGAAAGTGATGTTTTCTTTGCTATAAGCCAAATGTTCAAACAGTACAAATGCAGCAGCAAGTGTGGCATGTCCGCATAAATCGACTTCAACCGTGGGTGTAAACCAGCGGATAGCATAAGCATCACCTTGTGGCACAAAAAATGCAGTTTCAGATAGATTGTTTTCTGCGGCAATCGATTGCAATACCGCATCATCAAGCCAAGTTTCAAGTGGGCAAACAGCGGCGGGATTACCTGTAAACACTTGGTTAGTAAAAGCATCGATTTGGTATATGGCAAGCTGAGGCACTATTTAACCACCTGTAATAAACACGCCTGATGCTTCTTCGGCATGGCGTGTGAGGCGCAAACGTTCAATCCGCTGCCCTGTACGTTTCAACACTTCAATACGTATACTGGCAACCTGAATGCACAGCTTTCCATCGGGTACACCACCAAGCTCTTCAACAATCAAACCACCAATAGTGGTTGCCCCATTTTCAGGCATTTCACTACCTAAAAGTTGATTTAAGTCATGAATGTTTGCAGTACTTTCCACCACCCACGAACCATCGGGCTGCACCCAAACATCAACAGGCATAGGCACATCGGATTCATCCACAATTTCACCGACAATTTCCTCTACAATATCTTCTAAAGTAATCACCCCTTCAATATCACCAAACTCATCCACTACAATTGCCATATGCAAATGTTTACTTTGAAACTCAAAAAGTTGGGCTAAAGCATTACGGTTGGTCGGAGCATAAGGTGGGTTTGTCCAAATGAGAGCACGTGATAGAGGGGTTTCTGATTGGCGTATTTTGAGCAAGTCACGCAAGTGAACTACACCCAGTAAATTATCTTGGTCACCATGATACACAGGGTAACGTGAATGCGGATTACGAATAGCCTGTTCCACACATTCAACAACTGTTTTGTCAGCATCTAACATGATAATATCTTTACGGGGTGTCATCAGTGATTTGATAGGAATATCATGCAGTTGTAACGCGCTCATCAACATTTGCTCACGTGCTTTATCCAATACACCACTTTCTGCACTCATATCAATCATCGCAGCCAGCTCTTGGTGGTTAAAGGCAAGTTCTTGATGTTCTTTGACTTTAAGCACGCGCTGTAAAAACTTAATACCCAGCATTAATAGTGAAACAACAGGTGAAAACAAACGTTGGAACCAAGTCAGTAACATGGCGACACGGCAAGCAATGGTTTCAGCATGTGCCACGGCAATAGTTTTAGGTAAAACCTCGGCAAACACAAGCACAATAATGGTCATGGCGATAGTGGCATACAAAATGCCTGCCTCACCAAATTCGGCTAAAAATAAAGCCGTTGCAAGGCTTGATGCAGCAATATTGACAAAGTTATTACCCAGAAGAATAGAGGCAAGCATACGTTCGGGTTTATCAAGCAGGTATTCGGCATATCTTGCGCCTTTGCTGCCCTTTTTACGCATAATGCGAAGTCGAACGCGTCGTGCACGTGTTAAAGCTGTTTCAGACCCTGAAAAGAAAGCAGAAAGCAGCAATAATAATAACAGAAGCCCTATAATATAGGGGATAGCATGTTCAGAAAATGTCATAAGTGGTGTGTTTTAGTTTATACCTTGAATAATTTTCACACCAAAATAAGCCAACATCAGTGTGCCATAAGCAAATAGCACCATTTTACTGCCACGGTTATGGTGCCATGCCGATTTTTGGCGCAAATAATACAATGTTATCAAGGTAACCCAAGCAAATACTGCCAATAACACTTTATGGTTAAACAAAGCAAAGTGGTGCATTTCAACCCATTGCCATGCCAAACCTGTCACAATACTTAGCCCAAGCAACCAAATAGCCCAGCGCACATGAACAAATAAATAATTACTAATATCCATCAATGAAGGCATAGCTTGCATAAAAAAGCCAATTTTTTTCTGGGTTAAGGCTCTATCTAACAAGAGTTGCATCACTGCATATAAAGCAGCCATCGTTAACATGGCATACGCAAGCACAGATAAAAATAAATGCCCTGTTTCTAAAAAGGAATAACTTTCAACCCATGGTGTGACTGAGGTTACTGGTAAAAATGGCAATAAAAGTAGCGGTATGGCAGTCAGTGGTAATAACAACAAACCCAACCCGCGCACACCATGTTTCCACATACCAATAAGGTATAAGTTTTGCACTAAAAATGTGGTAAAACCTGCAACTGTTGTCAGCGTCAGGACTAAACCTGTTGCTGCAATAAAACCAAGCTCTAAGATACCAATCAACGTACACAGCATGGATGCACTAACCAGCAGGCTAATATTGCGCTGCATAATATCTTTTGCACTAGAAGCCCGTATACACACCAAAATCAGCCACGTTGCTAATAAAGATAAAATACCAGCAGATATAAACATTACACTTGAAATCATAAGCGACTTCTAACCAAAATCAGCTGTCATATCAATGCCTTGTAATACACCTTGCATCTTATGCCTTATCTTATCATCGTTTGCCTTCATTTTTGTAGGTGGTAATCATGGACAATAAAACAAGTATGACCAAAAAAATTCTGCGCGGCATGTTGCTAGGACTTGTTCTCGGCAGCCTGATTAACAACTTCGCTCACGATGTAGCTTGGGTTCAAGACTATTTGGTCATGGGACTATTTCATGTTTTGGGTGCCATGTTTATCAGCATGCTTAAAATGTTGGTCGTACCGCTGGTCACCTTCTCCCTAATTTGCGGCGTGGTTGGCATTGGTGATATTGGTAAACTGGGGCGCGTAGGCGGCAAAGCATTTGGTTATTATATGCTGACCACTGCTTTAGCCATAACCCTTGCCATAACTTTGGCATCCTTTTTTGCACCCGGTGCAGGTTTTGAGTTGGCGGGTGCTGCAAGCTCATCATTTGTTGCCCCAGAAGCCCCGCCTTTCACCCAAGTATTGATTGATTTGATTCCATCTAACCCTGTGGCGGCTTATGCCGAAGGCAATATGTTGCAAATCATCTTTTTCACCATTTTATTTGCTTCATGCATGTTGATGGTGGGCAAAAAAGCACAGCCTTTGATGGATTTAGCAGAAGTCATGAACAAGGTGATGATGCAAGTGGTCAATGTGGTGATGTTTTTGGCTCCACTTGGTGTATTTGCGCTGATGGCAAAAACCTTTGCTCAGCAAGGCATAGACTTGATTATTCCGATGTTGGGTTATTTTGGCGTGTTGGTTTTAGCTTTAATACTGCATATGACAGGCACACTTATGCTTTTACTGCGTATTTTTGGTAAAGTGAATCCCATTACCTTTATGAAGAAAATGCAAACTGCTCAAGTCTTTGCTTTTAGTACCTCAAGCTCCAATGCCACTATCCCCGTCACCTTACATACGGTTGAAAAACGTTTGGGTGTGGATGAGTCTATTGCTTCGTTTACCGTACCCTTTGGGGCAACCATCAATATGGACGGCACAGCCATTATGCAGGGTGTTGCCACGGTTTTTATCGCCAATGTGTATGGCATTGATTTGGGTTTGATGGGTTATTTAACAGTTATCGGCATGTCTGTGTTGGCATCCATTGGCACAGCAGGTGTGCCAGGTGTGGGTTTGATTATGTTGGCGATGGTGTTTAATCAAGTTGGCTTGCCTGTGGAAGGTATTGCGCTCATCATTGGTGTGGATAGATTACTCGATATGATTCGCACCGCTGTGAATGTCACTGGTGATGCAGCCGTAAGCACCGTGATTGCACACAGCGAAAAAGGCTTAGATATGTATGTGTTTAACGACCCTAAAGCAGGTTCGATTGAAGAAGTGAATCTTCCACATACCGCAACAAAAGAAAAAGAGGTGTATTAAGATGCCAATTTACCGTTCCAGAACCACTACCGCAGGCAGAAACATGGCAGGTGCGCGTGCCCTTTGGCGTGCCACAGGCATGAAAGATGATGATTTTGAGAAACCTATCATTGCTGTGGTCAATTCATTCACCCAATTTGTGCCGGGGCATGTTCACCTTAAAGACTTAGGACAAATGGTTGCCCGCGAGATTGAAGCTTCGGGTGGCGTTGCCAAAGAGTTTAACACCATCGCTGTGGATGATGGTATTGCCATGGGGCATGGCGGTATGCTTTATTCGTTGCCAAGTCGTGAAATCATTGCTGATTCTGTGGAATATATGGTCAATGCCCATTGCGCAGATGCTATGGTGTGTATCTCCAATTGCGATAAAATCACACCAGGTATGCTCATGGCTGCTTTGCGCTTAAATATTCCTGTGGTATTTGTTTCAGGTGGTCCCATGGAAGCAGGTAAAGTGACCATTAATAATAGAGAGAAACACCTTGATTTGGTGGATGCTATGGTTATGGCTGCCGATGAAAATGAATCTGATGAAGATGTGGCTGCTGTAGAGCGTTCTGCCTGCCCGACTTGCGGCTCATGTTCAGGCATGTTTACCGCAAACAGCATGAACTGCCTAGCCGAAGCCCTTGGATTGGCATTGCCAGGTAATGGTTCGTTATTGGCAACACATAGCGACCGTCAGGAACTATTCTTGCAAGCTGGGCGCACCATTGTGGACATCACCAAACGTTATTATGAGCAGGATGATGAAAGTATACTGCCCCGCTCCATTGCCACATTTGAAGCCTTTGAAAATGCTATGGCGCTGGATATTGCCATGGGTGGCAGCACCAACACAGTGCTTCATCTTTTGGCCATTGCCCAAGAAGGCGAAGTGGACTTCACCATGAAAGACATTGACCGCATGAGTCGCAAAGTGCCTAACTTATGCAAGGTTGCGCCTGCGGTTCAGCATTATCATATGGAAGATGTACACAGAGCTGGTGGCGTGATTTCTATTCTTGCCGAGTTGGACAGGGGCGGGTTAATTCATCGCGACATCCCTACTGTTCACAGCAAAACCATAGGCGAAGGCTTGGATGCCAACGATATTGTGAATGAAAGCAACACGTCAGCGCGTGAAATGTATCGCGCAGCACCTGGCGGTATCCCTACCCAAGTCGCGTTCTCACAATCCGAGCGCTGGAAACATTTAGACACCGACCGCGAAAACGGTTGTATTCGTAGCATGGAACATGCCTACTCCAAAGAAGGCGGGCTTGCCGTGTTGTTTGGTAATATTGCCGAACGCGGCTGTATCGTGAAGACGGCTGGTGTCGATGAGTCGATTTGGAAATTCACTGGCACTGCCCGTGTCTTTGAATCTCAGGATGATGCTGTTTCTGCCATTCTGAACGATAAAGTTAAAGCAGGCGATACCGTCATCATTCGCTACGAAGGGCCTAAAGGTGGGCCTGGTATGCAGGAAATGCTTTATCCAACCTCTTACCTTAAATCCAAAGGTATGGGCAAGGTTTGCGCACTCTTAACCGATGGTCGTTTTTCAGGCGGTACATCAGGTTTATCCATTGGTCATGCCAGCCCAGAAGCTGCCGAAGGTGGTGCGATTGCTTTGATTGAAGATGGGGACACTATTGAAATTGATATTCCAAATCGCTCTATCAACTTGGCTATTTCAGATGATAAATTAAACCAACGCCGCGAAGTTATGGAAAGCAAAGGCAAAGATGCGTGGAAACCTTTAGGTCGTAAACGCAAGGTATCCAAAGCTCTTTGGGCTTACGCAGCGTTGACCACATCTGCTGATAAAGGTGCCGTGCGTAATCTCGACCAACTTAAATAGGAGATATGATGTTTAGTAAACTCAAAGCATTATTTGCCGAAGAAAGCAAAGAACCTGAAAAAAAGGAACACACCATTGCCTTGGCAGTCACCGCCTTGATGGTTGAAATCATGCAAGCTGATGATGATATTAATGCCAGTGAACATCAAGCGATTTTCAAAGCCATTGAGAAACGCTTTGAGCTTAATCACGATGAGGTTGAGGCACTTATCGAAGATGCTAAATATGCACAAAACAAAGCCATGGACTTGCATCAGTTCACATCATTAATTATCGACCATTACAGCACTGAGGAACGCATCGACATCCTCAAAGAGCTTTGGTTGATTGCTATGGCAGATGATCATATTGATTCCTATGAGGAACACATGATTCGCAAACTTGCCAAGCTGATTGGTGTATACCATGATGAATTTATCCAAGCCAAGATTGATGCACGTCAAGAAGTTATTGAAGGAAGATCTGTATAAGTTGCAGCAACCCTCATTGAGTTGAGAGCAGACCTTAAGGTGTAATCCTTTCGATTCTCTCCACACATCTACACATTGGCTTTTAACTCACCCACGATAGAGTTAGGCAGTATTGATTTTAGGGAGTGTGAATGACTGTTCATATCGTGGTTGCCAATCGGCTGATTAAAATCTTTGGCGCAATAATTAAAACATTAAGTTACCCTTTTCATGCCCTACTGCCCAATTTTCGTTTCACCATTCCTGAATATAGCCCTGCCAAGTGCAAGCCGAAACAACAACAAAAGATTCCCAAAGTGATTTGGCAGACCAACTTCACCAACCAAGCGTCATTTCCTGTGTATATCAACTATTTATTCAACCGCTTGATGTCGCTTTCGTATGACTACCGCTATGTCAGCACTGAAGCCCGCCTTGAGTATTTGGAAGCCAACGCTTCCCCTGAGATTGTCACTGCCTACAAACAACTGACCAATGG
>JAUZQX010000061.1 GCA_030950765.1 Ghiorsea sp. | reverse complement strand
AAAAATTCCATCAATGCTTTTTGAGCATGAAGTCGGTTTTCTGCTTCATCCCAAACTACGGATTGTTTGCCATCAATCACATCGGCAGCAACTTCTTCGCCGCGATGTGCGGGTAAGCAGTGCATAAACAAGGCATCGGGTTTGGCACATGACATTAAGTTGCTATCCACTTGAAAGAGCTTAAAGGCTGCTTCACGGATTTTTTGTTCTTCTTCTTGCCCCATGGATGCCCAAACATCGGTGGTGACCAAATCTGCATCGCTGGCAGCTTCTTGTGGGTTGTTGTAGATGTTGATGTTTGCACCCTGTGCTCGGGCTTGCGCCAAGACATTTACATCCACTTCATAGCCTTTGGGCGTAGCGATGTTCAAGGTGAAGCCAAAAATGGCAGCGCCATTTATCCACGAGTGGGTCATATTGTTGCCATCACCAATCCATGCCACAGTTTTACCCTTGATAGCGCCGCGATGCTCTACAAATGTCATTACATCCGCCAAGATTTGGCAGGGGTGGGTTAAATCGGTTAAAGCATTGATAACAGGTACAGATGAGTTCGCTGCAAACTCTTCCACCATGGCATGGTCAAAGGTGCGAATCATGATGATGTCCACCATGCTGGAAATGACTTTAGCAGAATCAGAAACAGGTTCACCTCTGCCCAGTTGCGTGGTTTCAGAGTGTAAAAACAATGCGTGACCACCAAGCTGAAACATGCCCGTTTCAAAAGAGACACGGGTGCGGGTGGATGCTTTTTCAAAAATCATCGCCATGGCTTTGCCTTCAAGGCTGCGGTGGGGTTCACCATTTTTTTGTTTGGCTTTGAGGGCGATGCTACGCTCTAAAATGCTTGTGCCTTCTTCGGGGCTGATGTCCAATAATGTTAAAAAATGTCTGGGTTGCTTGTTCATAAGTTCAAACCTTCAATGCTTTTATTTAGAATCTGTAAGCCTTCTTCAATTTCTGATTCGCTGATATTTAAGGCGGGCAAGAAACGTAATACTTTAGGGCCTGCCATTAAAATCAGCAAACCATTCTCAAGGCATTGGTTTACAATGGGAGCGACATTGATATTAGCCGATAAACCAAGTAATAAACCATCACCTTTGACTTCATCAAAAATATCATACGTATTCACTAATTTTTGCAAACCCGCTTTGAGTTGTTCGCTTCTGGTTTCCACATTGGCTAATAAATCATCTTTGGCAATAACATCCAAAACAGTGAGTGCGACAGCGCAAGACATGGGGTTACCACCAAAAGTGGTGCCGTGAGAACCTGCGCTTAATGATGTGGCAACGTTATCCGTTGCCAACATTGCTCCAATCGGCACACCACCGCCCAAACCTTTGGCAAGTGTGAGAATATCAGGTTTTACACCTGCTTTTTCAAAGGCAAACATGCTGCCGCATCTGCCAATGCCTGTTTGAATTTCATCAAAAATAAGCAAAATATTTTGTTTGTCACACAAGGCACGCACAGCTTCCAAATATTCGATATTGGCAAGATTAACCCCGCCTTCACCTTGCAAGGGTTCAAGCATAATCGCCGCAGTATCATCATTGATTGCCGATGCAAGTGCAGTAATATCATTGAGTGGCACATGTTTAAAACCAGCAGGTAGTGGGGCAAAGCCTTCTTTGACTTTGTCTTGTCCTGTGGCGGCAATCGTTTGCATGGTTCTACCGTGAAAAGATTGGGTTGCAGTGATAATATGGTGTTTGTTTTTGCCTTGGTCGTAAAAGAACTTACGCGCTAATTTGATGGCAGCTTCATTGGCTTCTGCACCTGAATTGCAGAAAAAAGCTTTACTCAAACCTGAAAGTTCGGTGAGTTTCTTGGCAAGTTCATTTTGCTGCGGATTAAAATACAAATTGGAGCAATGCAACATGGTTGATGCTTGTTCAGTGATGGTTTTGACCATAGCAGGATGGGCATGACCAAGCGTATTCACTGCAATGCCAGCCACAAAATCAAGGTATGATTTACCTGCGTCATCCCACAGGCGAGCGCCTTGTCCTTTGACAAGCGTGAGGGGGAACCGCGCATAGTTGGGGGTTAAATATTGGTTTGCTTCTTGGATATTCATTGGTGAAGGCTAGTTGTTTTTTTAAGATGCTCAATAGGTTGGCTTATTTCAAGCATATTGCAGCTTTGCGGAGGAGTGCTAGCTTCGCAGAATGAAATCACTCTGGTGTACACGAAAGGGTATCAGTCACGGCTTTCACATTGAGTTGGTGGCATGTGTGGCTTGCACCTGCAAAAAACGTAAAACATGCAAACCTTATGCGGATGTGCCCCTAACAGCGATTGCATCTGCCAACAAAGAGTCCAAACGTACAGGGCATGGTGTTGCCGAAGATTTACCGTTGTTTGAGAGTTTTATAAAAGATTAACCGAACTTGTTGGCTTTTTGATAAGCCTCGGCTGCTTGTTGCCATTGTCCTTTTTCTGCATACCAATCACCGCGAAGTTGCCACAAACTGGCACTTTGATGTTTATCCAATAAACCATACAAACTGTCATCTGCGATACCACTTAATCCTGCTTTGTGCGCCAGTTGCATACGCAGCCAACTGCCTGCTACTGTCTTTTGGTAAGCAGGTTTATCCACGTCTTTAAAATGTTTGAGTGCATCCTGTTCAAGTTTGGGCAATAAGGCTTGGGCGGCTTGCATATCATCATGGGTTGCAAGATGGTCTAACAACAGTCGCGTGCTGCTTTGTTGGTCGCCTGAGTCATACAGCTGACTTGTTAAGTCAAGAAGGATGCTGGCATCATGCGGGTTTAGGCGGTTGGCTTTGCGTAAATGGGCTAAGGCATTGGTTTTATCACCTTTTGCCACTTGCTGCAAAGCTGTTGCCAAAACAGGTTTGATGCTGTGGGTATCTCTGCTTTGTTGAAATAGGTGTTCCAAAAGTTCCACTTGTTTGCTGTATTCACCAAGCTCACCCAATAGCTCCGCTTTGCGTTGCATGGCAAGTGGTGCGGCGGGGTGAACAGCAAGCCATGCATCCAAATATTGTTGGCGTTCACTTGGACTTAAATTGCGTTTATTGCTTGAATCGGTCGCAAACCTTGCCTTGAGGGCAATGCTTCTAGGGCTATCTTTTTCATCATGGATAGGCGCATGGTTTTCAGGTTTATCCCACCAAATGGTAAGTGATTCATGCATCCAATCGGGCACAATACCTTTGCTACGTTTGAGTAGCTTTTGACTGTGACCTTCGCCTTCATCCACCCAAATGTCCAAGGCTTCTTGCAACCGATTTTCTCGGCGTTTTTTGTTGCCACTGCGCAAGTTCGTCCATAACTGTTTAGGGCTGTTGATACTCAATGCAAAGACTTTTTGGATGAACCACAATGCTGCCAAAACAAAGATAATGAGCAGCACAAACATGGCAGTACGTGATTCAAACAACCAACCTAAGATTTCGATACGAACGCGTTGGTTGGCAAACTCAGGAAAGACAATCAGGCTAACAAAAACTGCAGCAACCAATAATAAAACAACTACAATACGAATCATAATTGCACCATCCATGTTTGGGCTTCTTGTTGCCATATATTGATGTCATGTTGAAGCTGGGCAATGCTTTCTTGGCTAAAGGACGCTTCTAACCCACGTTGTTCGAGTTGATACAGTAAGCTGGTTAAGCTGCCAATATTCCCCCAGTTATGCTGGTGAATCGATGTTTGGAGGTGGTTCAGCTCGGTAATCAATTGTTTAAGGTCTGCATAAGGGTCATCCGATAATTCCAAGGCATGTTTATCTAGCTTGGTGATGGTGAATTGTTGCTTCATCCAATCTAACCATGAATCAAAAGCATCGCTTTGTTGGTATGGGTCAATCACATTACCCACTTCTTGAGCGACTTCTTTTAAATCGTTGGCTTGCAAGGGCGCTGCTAAGGTGGTGATGAGACTTGAAATATCATCATTGGTTTGTTGTATACGCTGCTGTACATCTTGTAAATCTAAAAAAGCTTGGTTGGCAGTATTGCGTTTATCTTGGCTAAGCAAAGGCAATAGCTCAATACCTTTCCAAGCAATGATTTTATCACCTAGACTGTTTTTGGGGGAGGCTGCTTTTTGCAATAAGGCAAAGAGCTGGGCGCGGACTTGTTGTTGCGACCATTGTTGCTGCTGTTGTTGTAAGTTTATAACCACTTGTGTTAAACCGCTCACTTGCTTCTGTAAGTTTTGCATGGTGTTCAGTAGTTCGCTTTCATTGGCGAAAGTTATTGTTTCGGTTTGAGGGGGCATATTGTTATCAGAATCAACTGGGTTTGAAACATCAACGGGGGTATTGCCGCTATTTTCTGAGGCATCAAAGAGGGGGGATTTTGTTTCTTCTAAAGTAGAAGAGTCAATGTTTTCGTTGGGAATTGATATGGATGCCCCTATAGGTTCTTCTGTTTGCTCTGTGTTGGCAACAGGTGGCTCTTCACGGGCGGGTGAAACACCTTGATAACTGGATACGGTTTCTTCAAATTTTAAACGAATTTGTTGGGCCTCGGGAGAAAATGTCCAGAATATCCAAGTGCCAACACCCAATACAACCATCAAAAAAAGGTGAAACTTGATGCGCCACTTCTTCTTAGGTTTTATGCTTTCTTCGGTGTTTTCCTTGGAAGGCTCAATTTCTTCAACCGCATCTGCATCAATGATTGGCTCTTGTTTATCGTTCATGGCTTACTCGTTTAACCATTTTGCGACATCAAGGGCATGGTAAGTCAGAATCATATCAGCCCCTGCACGTTTAAAGCTGAGCATGGTTTCTAAAACTACACGTTTTTCATCAATCCAGCCATTGGCAGCAGCAGCTTTGACCATGGCATATTCGCCTGACACATTGTAAACCGCCATAGGTAATTGTGTGGCATCTTTAACTTCACGAATGATGTCCATATATGCCAATGCTGGTTTTACCATGAGCATATCTGCGCCTTCTTCCACATCTAACAAGGCTTCTTTAATCGCTTCGCGGCGGTTGCCCGGATCCATTTGGTATTGGGCTCTATCCCCAAATGTTGGCGTAGAATCTGCGGCATCACGAAAGGGTCCAAAGTAACCTGATGCGTATTTCACGGCATACGACATAATTGGTGTATCTTCAAAGCCCGCCTTGTCCAAACCTTGGCGAATCGCTTTAATCATACCATCCATCATGCCTGATGGGGCAACAATATCCACACCTGCTTTGGCATAAGATACGGCTTCTTTTTGTAGGTTGGTTAAGGTTTCATCATTATTCACCTCTTCACCGTGCAATACACCACAATGTCCATGGTCGGTGTATTCGCAGAAACACGTATCGGCAATGACAACCATATCAGGGCAAGCAGATTTGGCTGCACGAATGGCTTGTTGCACAATACCTTCATCATCCCATCCACCAGAGCCAATGGCATCTTTTTCGGTAGGAATACCAAAGAAAATCACACTAGGAACACCTGCATCTTCAACCTTTTTGACCATGGTAGGCACATCGGCGAGAGGAATACGCATCACGCCAGGCATACTTTTGACTTCTATAGCCGTATCTAACCCTTCATCCACAAAAATCGGGTAAATCAAGTCATTCACCGATAGTGTGGTTTCACTCACCATGCGACGCAAAGTGGCTGTTTTTCTAAGGCGGCGAGGGCGGTGGGTTAAATCAAATGACATATTGTTTTATCCTTTATCTTGTGTAGCAAAATAATCATCTAAACCTTGTAACATTGCGCTAAAGCTAGGTTTATTGGCGATAACCTGCACCTTTAAACCCAGTTTGTCAGCGGCTTTTTCAACTTGTGGGCTCATGACCGCAATGACAGGTGTATTGGCAAAGTTTAAATTGGCAATGCGCCGCATATAAAAGGCTGCGGTTTTTGCGCTGCCAAGCAATACTGCATCAATTCTTTTGTTGCTAAGCTGGGTGCTGATAGGGGTGGCATCATCGTTAGAGCAACTGGCGCGGTAGCTTGGTATTAAGTGGGTATCGACCCCTTGTTGTTTTAGGGCGAGAAGCAAGTCATCACTTCCTTCTTCAGCGCGAAAAAAATAGGCTTGTTGGGGCGGTTTTTGCTGTTGGTATGCAATAATAAGACCTTGTTGAGAAGCTTTTTCTGGTATGATTTCTGGTGGGCATCCATGTTCTATAAGTGTTTGTGCGGTTTTGCGTCCAACGGCAATAATACGAAAGCCTTGCAGGCTTTCTTTGAGATTGTTTACACACGATACCACCGCTTTTACACCATTACTGCTGCTGAAAATAATGTCGGTGTTTTTTATCTCCCCAGCTTGTAAATCTTTGATTGTTTGCTGGATATTTGTGCTGAAGTAATCAATGTGAATGCAAGGGAACAAAATAGGAATGGCACCCATAGATTCAACCAGTTGTGCAGTGCTTTTGTTTTGTTCGGCTGTTCGGGTAAGTAGTATGCGTTTGCCTTTGAGATGGGTCATAGAGCTAAGCAACATAAAGCGAGCAGTAGCACTTCGCATACTTCAATACCTGCCCCCAAACAGTCACCATTCATGCCTTGCACTTTTTGTTCTAGAAATACTTTCCAAGCCCATAACACGATGGGAGCAAGTAAAAGTATGGGGGTAAATAAGAGTGACAAAATAAGTAGTGTTATAAACCAAGCTGTGAGATTGGCTTCTCCTGCATCAAGTAACCAAGTCGCCAGCCCATCATGCAAGGGTGGCAATTCGCTTGCCCACCAAGCAGCGCCTAACCGTGCCCATGCTGGTATGAGTAAAAGTGGTGCAAAGATTTCGGTTATGCTTAGCACGGACAATAGAAGAAGCTTGGATAAAATGACCAATATCAAAGCAATGACGGCAAAAGAGCCAATGTTAGGTTCTTTGAGAACTTCTAAAAAGCGTGTTTTATCACCATGTGCAGCGCCAAGGGCATCGGATAAATCTGCTACACCATCAAGGTGTAAAAAACCAGTGCTAGCCAACCACAAAATCAGAATAAATAACCCTGCTACAGCCGGGTTGAAGCTTGAAAGTAGCCATGACATGACATAAAAAATAAGACCTAAGCTTAGACCAACCAAAGGCATCATGGATAATTGAGGGGATGATTCTGAGGCATGTTTGCGTGTTGGGAAAGTAGTCAGGAACGACCACGTTGCAAAGAACTTATCTTTATCTTCAAGCATGATGATTCATAAACCACAACATGGGCGATTCTCCTTGAGTGAATGTAATGCGCGACCAAGCAGCATGTGGGATATACAGGCTGCTAAGATGCTGTTTAGGTATATGTAGCACTTTTCCTAACAATAGGCGAATAACCCCACCGTGGGTCACCATCAGGTGGTGTCCACCGTGTTCGATATGCTGCTCAATATAATCATGCCAAGATGCACTTACACGTTGGTCAAAATCAGCAAATGTTTCACCATTGGGAGGGTTGAGCTGCGTGATGTCTTGGCGAAAGTTTGGCTCTTGTTGAATCAGCGTTTTAATATTTTCACCTTCCCAATCGCCGAAGTTCATTTCAGCAAAATCAACATGATAACGGGTGTTGATATGCTGTCTTGTACTTAATTTGTCGCTAAGCCAAGCGCAGCGCTTTAAGGGTGAGCTTATGATGTTTGAAACAGGCTCTTGCTGGATGATTTTAGCAGCCTTTAGCGCTTGCGACTTTCCTAAATCACTTAAGGGAACATCCGTTGCCCCATATAACTTGCCGGCTTCTGCATCGGTGTCGCCATGGCGCAGAATATCAATGGTAAGGATGGCGGGTGACATGTTTATAAAATATAGCGTGATAAATCTTCGCTTTGGGCAGTTTCACCCAAACAATCACGTACATATTTATCATCAATAACCAATCGTTTTTCTGTGCGGTCACAAGCATCAAAGCTTACTTCATCCAAGACACGCTCCAGCAGTGTATGTAAACGTCTAGCACCAATATTCTCTGTTTTTTCATTAACTAGCACTGTGGTGCGCGCAATTTCAGCAATGCCAGCCTCGCTAAACTCAAGGTTGATGCCTTCTGTGCCTAAAAGTGCCGTGTATTGAAGTGTTAACGCACATTCAGGTTCGACTAAAATTCGCCTGAAATCATCTTCAGTTAATGCTTTAAGTTGCACGCGGATGGGGAAACGACCTTGTAGCTCAGGCACCAAGTCGGAAGGTTTGCTTAAGTGAAACGCACCTGAGGCAATGAATAAAATATGATTGGTGCTAACTGAACCATGTTTGGTACTCACTGATGTGCCTTCCACCAAAGGAAGTAAGTCACGCTGCACACCTTCACGGGATACATCACCATTTGCACCTTCTCTGTGGGTGATTTTGTCTATCTCATCTATAAATACGATACCTGAATTCTCAGTGCGTTTGATGGCTTCTTCTTTGACTTTGTCATTATCAATCAAGCGGCTGGCCTCTTGTTGTTTGAGGATTTGCATGGCTTCTTTGATGGTGACACGTTTGGTTTTTTTTCGGTCACCCAAAAGCCCGCCCAGCATATCTTTGATGTCCATATTGTTATCTTCGTTGGGGTTGTTGCTGAATACTTGCATCATAGGCATATCATGTTGTTCGGGCACATCAATTTCAATTTGGCGACTGTCCAATTCGCCCAAGCGTAGTTTGTGGCGCATTTTATCGCGAGAGCTTCGGCGTGGGTTAGGCGCATCAGCAGAAACAGGGTGGGTATGTTCTTCTACAGGTGTAGGAATAAGAATATCCAGAATACGTTCTTCCGCAGACTCTTCAGCGCGGACTTTTACTTTGATCACATGTTCTTCTTTGACCATTTTTATTGAGGTATCCAATAAGTCGCGGATAATCGATTCTACATCGCGCCCAACATAACCAACCTCTGTATATTTGGTGGCTTCCACTTTGATAAAGGGTGCTTTGGCAAGTTTGGCAAGGCGGCGAGCAATTTCTGTTTTACCCACGCCTGTTGAACCTATCATCAGAATATTCTTGGGTGTGATTTCCTCGCGCATGGGTGAACCGACTTGTTGTCTGCGCCAGCGGTTGCGCAAAGCGATAGCAACAGCCCGCTTGGCATCAAACTGCCCAATAATAAATCTATCCAGTTCGCTTACGATTTCGCGTGGTGTCATCATATTTTCATTGGATGTGCTCATAGTTCTCCTTCTTTCTGTGTGACAACAACTTCTTGAGGTAAAGCATGGCTTAGAAAGCCTGTGTTGGACATAGTTAAACCATAAGCGCCTGCCAAACCAAACACTGCAATATCACCAATATGTGCCTCTTCAATATAGACATCATTCGCCAGCTTGTCTGCGCTAGTGCAAAGTGGACCACCAAAATATACTTTCTCTTGGTGAATTGATTCTTGCCCATCAAAAAGCTTAGGCCTGTTTATATTAACAATGCTTGTGGGGTGGTTGATGGCAAGGGCGGCAGGACGGCGAAAATGATTGATACCACCTGCGCAAACCACTTGTTTTTTGCCTCGGCTTGTTTTGATGTCGATGATTTCAGTGCAAAACCAGCCGCATTCCGCCGCCAACCAACGACCAAGCTCTAAAACAAAATGTCGATTTTTAAAGCCATAATCTTGAATCATAGTCGCAAGACCATCGGCGTAAGCTTGGGCGGCAAAGTCTGTGCCTTCTTCGAGGTAGTCTACACCAAAGCCACCGCCAAAATCGATGATGTCACATGTTACACCTTGGTATTGTTGTTCAATACGTTGGGTTAAATCAAAAACCAGTTTGCAGTTGTGTAATAAATCATCCACGTTTAATACACCACTGGCAGCATAGACATGTAAACCACGGAAGTTGAGTTTATCCAAGGCTAGAATTTGAGGAAGGGCAACATCCAATTGTTCTTCATCAATGCCGAATTTCTTAGAGCCACCTGAAAAGGTGGTTTGTGCATCATGAATGTCAAAATTAGCATTGATACGCAGCAGAATATCTTGCTTGGTATTACGCGCCTCGCATAAGCATTGGATACGATGTGCTTCGACTAAGGATTCAATATGAATGGTTCGAATATGATTTTCTACGCACCATGTTAGCTCTTCTATGCTTTTCCCAGGGCCAGTGTAAATCAGCTGTGCGGGTAAAAAACCTGCATCAACTGCTTTAAACGCTTCACCAAGACTGGCGATTTCAATGCCTGTTACATCAGCATCCAATGCTGCTGCAAGAAAGGCAGGGTGTGGGTTGGCTTTCATGGCGTAAAATACTTCAACGCCTTGAGGCATAATGCGTTTTAAACAGTTGATTCGCCGTTTCAGCGGGGCTGTATCATAGATATAAGCATTGAATGTTTTGTTGTTTTCGACGTGTTGTCGAATGCGTGTTTCAATATGGTGAGGAATTTGCATGGTCGAAGTTCACCACAAACTGATGCCAAGACCAAGTGTAAATGACATCTGGTTTTCATCTTGGTACGCTACGGCAAATATTATGGATGAAATTGATAGGATGAGATGATGACAGAAATGACCAATAAGCTAAATATTGCACCGTATAAACATCATGCCATTATGTGTGTGGGCAAAGCTTGCGGTGAGAATATGCCTTTATTGCAGTATATTAAAAAACGCATGAGTGAAGAAGGTTTGTCGGAAGGCGCTGCTGCAGTGCGTGTAAATCGAGCAGGATGCCTTGGTGTGTGCGAGCAAGGGCCGATTATGGTGGTGTATCCTGAAGGTGCATGGTATGCTAATATGGATGAAGCAAAAGTAGATGAAATTATTGAAAAACATCTAAAAAATGGAAAGCCTGTCGACACCTTGGCATTTCATGTTCAGCCTGAAAGTTGATGTGTTTGAATGGGAAGTATAAAGAGGTGGTTGGACGATGAGTATTGATTTCGAAAATGCTTTGAAAGCCAAGAAACTGCGTGACTTCTTTTATGAGCATAAGCGTATTTTTATTCTTGTGGATGCCGCCGCAGATGATGTGCAGCTACCTGAGCATTTGAAGCATGATCATGCTTTGCCTTTGGTGTTAAACGCACGTATGCCGCAGCCTATTCATATTCGAGATGTTTTGCTGGAGTCTAATTTCTCCTTTTCAGGGGTGTCACAACATTGTGTGATTCCAATGAAGCGTATTTGGGCTGCATATTTACCTGAACAAGACTTGTCATCGGGTATCATCTGGGAAGATGCAGTACCTGAAAGCGTGAGGGAGCAAGTGCAGCAAGAAGGGTTGGTGCAAGAAAAGGAAACAAAAGCACACGTGGCTGTAGATGTAGCTAAGGAAAAACCAGATGCATTTGATGGTGGGCGAAAAGTGCGCCACTTGCGGGTTGTGAAGTGAGGTTATTATTTTGTTTATTTGCCTGCTTGCTTGTGCCATTGCAGTTGTTTGCTGGGGCAGATGAAAGGTTTGTGGTTGCACTGTATGATGAAACTGCACCTGAGCTAGCTATTCGGGATGCAACCAAGTTGGCTTTGCCCATATTGTGGGCGCGTATTGTACCACTTGAGAGTCTGGAAAAATCGCAGTCTTGGCCTGTGGCAACATCGTTGGTGTTGCGCTTTAAAACTACACCTTTCGGGGCGAATGTAGAGTTTAACCCTAATCAAGTGCGAAAGTTTTTGACCAAACGAGGCGTGACTATGATTAAACGTCAGCCACACTGGAACTTATCTATTTATGTGGCTGGAGTTGCGGAAGACAATGCGCTTCTTGGTAAAAACTTACTTAATCATGCATATGAAATGTCTGACACTTTTGGTTTTAAACTGGATTCAGGTGGTCGAAAACTTATGCTTACGTTCTCACCTGTTACAGATGTTTATGGTGAGCTACAGCTGCATGTGGATGTACAAGGTGATTTTTCAGCAAAATTGTTGCAGCAAACTGACGTGGCTATGCAAGGATATACAGACTACCAGTTACAAGACTTCCTGAAACAAGTTTTATTAAATATCCGTGATGCTTATCAAGGTGACATACAGTTTGATACGGCATCAGATGATATTTTGTTGCGGATAGAAGCTGAACATGCGCTGGCATCGCAGGTGATGTTGGAGCAGGCGCTATTAAAATTAGCGGTGGTGGAAAGTATTGTGCCGACATTATTGCAAAAACAAAGGCGTGAGTACCGATTAGTTTTGCGTGATGGTGATGATTCGTGGTTAGCATCGTGGTTTGCAGCTTATGGTATGAAAGTGACTAAGCAGCCTGAAGGTAGTTTGTACGACTGGCTTGTAGAGTAAGTTGTGAGTGAGCAGCAAACATTGGCGCTTTCCTTGCCTGTTCGAAAACATTATGGGAGCTGGGTGCGCCACCCTCAAGTTGAAGAAGCGTCTGGACGATTGGCATTGTGGTTTGTGCAGGGAGGGTTGCTCTGGTTAACATCGGATGGCGTGTCAGGCAAGAGCCATTTGTTGCAGGCACTGGCAGATGAAAACCCTCAGGTTGCACTGTTGGCTTGTGATGAGCGTAATGTGTCGTCAGTGCAGCAGTTGAAGCTATGGCTGGAACAGTGCGAGCTTCAGGCTTATTGGATACTGGACTTACCTGCAGGTACATTACCATCTGCGTTTGCATATGCAGTGTTTCACTTAATTGAACGGGCCAAAGAAATGAATAAAGCACTGCTGATTAGCTGGCGATGTGCAGAAGAGCTTATGCCTCCAGAGTTGCGAAGCCGATTGTTGATGATGGAAAAAACACAAATGTCAGCGCCAGCAGATGATAAAGATTTGAAGTATGTATTGGATTCAGTATTGCATCACATGCAGTGGGATATGAAAGAAACAGTTTTACCAATATTGTTACAATATGTTCCGCGCAGCTTAGATGCGCTGTTAAGCGCGCTTGTTTTGCTTGATGCCTACTCTAAGGCACATAAGGTGAAAATGAATGCAGCTTTAGCTTTACGAGTGCTTGCAGAGCATGATTAAAATCGTTGTGTCAGAACAAAAACTTTACCACCATCGCAAAACAGGTGTTGTTTGTGTTTATCCTATATCTACGGCAAGCAAAGGGATAGGAAACCAAGAGAATAGTTTTCAAACACCACTTGGTAGGCATCGAATTTATGCAAAAATAGGCGAAGGTTTACCTTCTTATACTTATTTTGAATCTAGGAAGCCAAAGGGTGTTTTTAAACAAGAAATGTGCGAAAAAAAGGGCGATTGGATACTGAGTCGCATTCTCTGGTTAGAAGGTTTAGAAGTGGGTGTAAATAAACGAGGGCATGTCGATACGAAAAATCGATATATTTATATTCATGGTACGAATGAAGAGAGTAAGATTGGTTTACCTGTGTCCCATGGTTGTATCCGAATGCAGAATGACGATGTGATAGATTTATTTGCGCGTGTTCAGTGTGGCGAGCAGGTAATCATTAAGGCATGAATAAAACGCTTCGCAAACGAATTGTGGGTAAGCACAGTGATAGCTTGAAGCATTTTGGTTGTCATTCTAATGCGCCATATTGCAGCAGTAGGACTACTCAGGCGCTTAGCTCGTAGCCAAAGATGCGTGTGCAGGTTTAAAGTATGGGCTGGTAAGGCAGCGTATAAAAACCCTTTACACAGGGATCGAAATACCATCGGGTTCGATTGTTGCGGGTCTGTTGGTAGGTCACCTTTATTGATGGTGTATTTTAAGTATTTTTTTAACTGGGTGCTGCATTCTGGATCCCTAAGTTAGCCCTATCATGATAAGGGAAAGTACGCGAAGAAAATTAGCACAGAAACGTATAGAGTTTACCAGTAAGGGACTGGTCGTTAACTATAGTTACATAATAAGCTTATAAAAGAGCATGAATTATAAACCCTGATGCGAAAAACACTGGATTATTGTCTTATATTATGTCCTGATTGTATATCGTGGGATGACTGTTTGGATAATGATTTTACCTATTCATATTGTGAAGCTTTGATGGGTGTATTTTATACGCTTGAAGTCTTTTAGGCTTGCGAAGGGATATGAGTCGGGCATAGTTCGCATTCTAGCGAAACGATTGGGGATGTTATGACAACCAAAAACCAAGAAGAAAACCAAGCTGGTATTACGCAAGAAGGACGCTTTTATAGCGCTGAGCGTTTACATGCTATGCACGATATGATGCTTTATATTCGCCGCTTTGAAGAAAAAGCAGGGCAGATGTACGGCTTGAAAAAGATTGGTGGCTTCTGCCATTTATGCAATGGACAAGAAGCTGTGTGTGTGGGTATGGAAGAAGCATCTGAACCTACTGATTATATGATGACAAGTTATCGTGACCACGGGCATATTATTGCTCGCGGCTCCGACCCAACGGCCATTATGGCAGAGTTATTAGGTCGTGCGGGCGGCATTGTGGGCGGCAAAGGCGGTTCCATGCACATGTTTGATAAAGAGAAAAACTTTGCGGGTGGTAATGGTATCGTGGGTGAACAAGTACCAATCGGCACGGGGTTCGCTTTTGCAAGCAAGTATAATGATGATAAACGTGTTTCTATTACTATTATGGGTGATGGTGGTGTAAATCAAGGCGCAGTATATGAGTCATTTAATATGGCAGCACTTTGGAAATTGCCAGTCGTGTTTGTGATTGAAAACAACCAATATGCGATGGGTACTTCGCTCAGTCGTGCATCAGCTGAAACACACCTTTATAAACGTGGTATTTCTTTCAAGGTGCCGGGTATCCAAGTAGATGGTATGGATGTATTGGAAGTGGAACGCAAAATGGCAGAAGCCATTGAACATGCGCGTTCGGGCAAAGGTCCGATGATTGTAGAAATGATGACCTACCGTTATCGCGGTCATTCGATGTCAGATCCTGCGACATACCGTACACGTGATGAAGTGGATGAATGGCGCTCTGGCCGCGACCCAATCGTACGTTTACAAAAACAAATGATTGAAGCTGGTTTGTCAACTGAAGCAGACTTCAAACAAAAAGACAAAGATATTAAGAAAGAAGTGGTGGCAGTGGCAAAAGCCGCAGAGGCACAGCCTGAACCCGATCTTTCTGCATTATGGGATGACATCATCACCGATGAAATTCCCAATGCATACCCTTATCCAAGGCAGGTAGGCTGATATGGCAAAGATTACGTATCGTGACGCATTAAATCAGGCAATGTGCCAAGAAATGGAGCGCGATGAGCGTGTATTTCTTATGGGCGAAGAAGTGGCTGAATACAATGGCGCATATAAAGTGTCCCAAGGCATGTTGGACAAGTTTGGCCCAAGGCGTGTGATTGATACACCCATTACTGAGCTAGGTTTTGCAGGGCTTGGTGTTGGTGCTGCTATGGCTGGCTTGCGCCCTGTGATTGAGTTCATGACTTGGAACTTTGCTATACTTGCAGCTGACCAAATTGTGAATGCTGCGGCGAAAATGAAATACATGACTGGCGGTCAATACGATTGCCCTATGGTGTTCCGTGGTGCTGGTGGTGCTGCGGCTCGTGTAAGTTCACAACACTCCCAAGCCTTTGAGAATTGGTATGCCAATATTCCAGGTTTGAAAGTAGTCATGCCGTCCAACCCTGCGGATGCCAAAGGTTTGTTGGCAGCATCCATTCGTGATAACGACACTGTGATTTTTATCGAAAATGAAATGAACTACGGTGATATTGGAGAAGTCCCTGAAGGTGAATATATTATTCCGCTGGGCAAAGCCGACATCAAACGTGTTGGCAGTGATGTGACCCTTATTGCCCACTCACGTATGACAGGATATGCCCTGCTTGCAGCTGAAGAGTTGGCAAAACAAGGCATTGATGCTGAAGTGGTTGATCCGCGCACGATTCGCCCATTAGACGAAGCAACTATTCTAACATCGGTTGCGAAGACCAATCGTGCTGTTGTGATTGAAGAAGGCTGGCGTTTTGCAGGTATTGGCGCAGAAATTTCTGCACGTATTATGGAAAAAGCATTTGATGATTTGGATGCGCCTGTTGCGCGTGTAACAGGTAAAGATGTACCGATGCCATATGCTGCAAACTTAGAAAACTATGCCTTGCCATCCGTAGCCGAGATTGTGGAAGCAGCACGTGTTGTCTGTAACCGAGCTTAAAAAGATATGAAAAATTTGAACCACAAAGTCACAAGGTGTGAATGGTTTAGTCTAAACTATCTTGCATTCTTCGTGTTCTTCGTGGTGAATCCTTGAATGAGGTAAACCATGCCGATTGATATTTTTATGACCCAATTATCACCGACGATGACCGAAGGTAAAATTGCGCGTTGGCTGAAAAAAGAAGGCGATACACTTGAATCTGGTGAAGTGATGCTTGAGGTGGAAACCGATAAAGCAACCATGGAAGTGGAAGTCATTGATGAAGGTGTATTGCATAAAATCATTGCACCAGAGGGTGCACTTGTAACGGTTGGTGAAGCCATCGGTGTGATTGCTGAAGATGATGAAGAAGTGCCTGTGGATTATGTACCAGAAGGTAGTGGGCAAGAGCCAATTGTGGAAACACATGGTACACCTTCTGCTGTGGAAGCAGAGCCAACACCCAGCGTTGTACCTGCACCAAGTGAAGTTGCAGCCACACCGGCGCCAGTAGATACAGCCGCTGTAGAGCGTGCTGCGAATGACAAACGTATCAAAGCTTCGCCTTTGGCGCGCAGATTGGCAAAACAAAAAGGCATTAACCTTGCAGCCATAACAGGCACTGGCCCTAGAGGTCGTATTGTTAAAGCTGATATTGAAAATGCAGCCAAACGCGGCATTAATTTGGGTGGTGCATCTTTTGTTGCACCAACTGCGATTCGCCCAATCCCTGCTGGCCCAATGCCATATCATGCAGATGAATATGAAGCCATTGAAAACAGCATGATGCGTAAAGCGATTGCACGTCGTTTAACGGAATCTAAACAACAAGTTCCCCACTTCTATTTAAGTTTAGATGTTGAAATGGATAGATTGATGGACTTGCGCGCGCAATTGAATGAATCGGCTGACGGTGCATTCAAATTGAGTGTAAATGATTTTATCGTCAAAGCGGTATCCAAAGCTTTGGTGGATGTGCCAGCAGCCAATGCATCATGGGCAGACTCACACACCTACCAACATAAACATGCACATATTTCTATTGCTGTAGCGATTGAAGGTGGTTTGATTACGCCGATTGTTCGTTTTGCCGAGCAAAAAAGTATTGTTGATATTTCCAATGAAATTAAAGAACTGGCAGGAAAAGCGCGCGCTGGTGAATTAAAACCAGAAGAATATACAGGCGGTACATTCTCAATTTCAAACTTGGGTATGTATGGCATTAAACAATTTCAAGCGATTGTAAACCCACCAGAAGGTGCGATTTTGGCAGTGGGTGGTACAGAGGAACGTGCGGTGGCAGAAAATGGACAAGTGGTTGTCAAAAAAATGATGACCTTAACCCTTTCATGTGACCACCGCGTGGTTGATGGCACGGTCGGTGCTGAATATTTGAACGCATTGAAAAAGCACATCGAATGCCCTGCATCCGTATTAATTTAATATTTTCACCGCAGAGGGCACAGAAGGCACAGAGATTTGTTATTTCTCGGTGCTCTTAGTGTTCTTTGTGATTCATTCTTTGAACGAGGTAAACCATGCCAATTGATGTATTTATGACCCAACTATCACCCACCATGACTGAAGGAAAAATTGCCCGTTGGCTAAAAAAAGAAGGCGATACACTTGAATCAGGCGAAGTCATGCTTGAAGTGGAAACCGACAAAGCGACCATGGAAGTGGAAGTGATTGATGAAGGCATTATGCATAAAATCATCGCCCAAGAAGGCGATTTGGTGCCAGTTGGTGCTGCGATTGCAGTGATTGCTGAAGATGACGAAGAAGTCCCCGCAGACTATGAACCAGAAAACTTATCAGGTGAAACACCGGCTGCTGAAGCAGCAGCGCCAGTTGCGACAGCGCAAGAAGTTGTGGATACATTGGCAGCCGCACCTTCATCGAATGAAGAACATGAATTAAACCTTAAACCTGCAGGCGTGTATAACCCTGATGGTGAGTATGATGTGGTCGTGATTGGTTCAGGCCCAGGTGGTTATGTGGCTGCGATTCGCGCAGCACAATTGGGTTTAAATGTTGCATGTATTGAATCTACACATCTGGGTGGGATTTGTTTGAACTGGGGTTGTATTCCCACCAAAGCATTGTTGCGCACGGCTGAAATCATTAACGTCATTCAACATAGTGGTGATGAGCTAGGTTTGGGTATCACAGAAGCCAAACCAGACTTGAAAAAAGCGGTTGCCCGCTCACGTAAGATTTCTGCGAAATTGAATGGCGGTATTGGTTTCTTATTCAAGAAAAATAAAGTCACCCATATTGAAGGTTATGCCACGTTTGAAGCAGACAACAAATTAATGGTTGAAAAAGAGGGTAAGAAAACACAAGTCACCGCCAAACATGTGATTGTGGCGACAGGCGCAAGAGCGCGTGCTTTCCCGGGCATGGATGTGGATAACGAAGTGATTATCACTTACAAACAAGCTTTAGCGCCAACCAAATTACCCCAACATTTGGTTGTGATTGGTTCGGGTGCGATTGGTATGGAATTCGCATACTTCTACAAAGCTATGGGCTCTGAAGTGACAGTGATTGAAGCTGCACCACAAATCTTACCATTGGAAGATGAAGAGATTTCAAAGGTAGTTGCCCGCTCATTTAAGAAAAACAAAATCAAAATCGTAACCAATGCTATGGTTTCATCAGCGAAAAATATTGATGGCAAAGCCGTAGTAACTTATAGCGTGAAAGATAAAGAACAAACCATTGAAGGCGATGTTTGTTTGGTGGCAGTGGGTGTTGTGGGTAATACCGACAGCATTGGTGTTGAAAATACAGCCATGAAAGTGGAACGCCAACAAATTGAAGTTGATGATTACTACCGCACCGACCATCAAGGTATTTATGCCATTGGTGATGTGATTGGTGCGCCAGCATTGGCACATGTTGCATCGCATGAAGGCATTGTATGCGTTGAAGCCATCAACGGCGGCGCACCGCATCCTGTGGACTATGGCAATGTACCAGGGTGTACTTACTGCCAGCCACAAGTGGGTTCATGTGGTAAAACAGAGAAACAGTGCAAAGAAGAAGGTTTGGATATTAAAGTAGGGCGTATGTCTTATGCAACCAATGGCAAAGCCATGGGTTTAGCAGAAACAGAAGGTATGGTTAAAACCATTTTTGATGCAGAAACAGGCGAGCTTTTGGGCGCACACATTGTGGGTGCGGAAGCGACGGAGTTGATTGTATCTTTGCAACTTGCACGTACTTTGGAAACCACGGAAGCAGAACTAGCGCATCATATGTTCCCGCATCCAACATTATCAGAAATGATTCATGAATCCGTATTGGATTCGGATAATAAAGCGATTCATATTTAAG